>CAVEWO010000023.1:0-10980 GCA_963619345.1 Bacteroidaceae bacterium | reverse complement strand
GATTGTATTATATAATAGAATAATCATATAAACAAGCATTATTTTAAAAAATCTGACAATTAGGAATTACCTCCACAAATTTGTTGTTTTCATCGACCTCTCCGAGATACACGATAGGAAAATAATCACTGACTTTTTTCTTCTCCGGCCGGGTGTTTACGATAGCTGCTCCGATACCCACGACTTCGATATCCACCTCTGACAGTATTTCAACGATGCCCTTTATGCTGCCGCCGCCGCGCATAAAGTCGTCGATGATGAGCGCTTTGGAACCGGGAGCTGCAGCCCTCTTGGAAATGGACATTTTCTGGAGTCTTTCCGATGAACCGGGGAAATAATTGATGCTGACTGTGGCGCCTTCCGATATCTTCGTTTCCCTTCTGACAACGATGACGGGCAGATTGAGAAGCTGTGCGGTCATGAATGCCACGGGTATGCCTTTCGTTTCTATTGTAGCAACATAGTTTGCTCCGGATTCTCTGAATTTTTTTGCAAAGATGCGAGCCATGTCTTTTACGATAGCAGGATCGTACATTATGTCTGACGTGTATAAAAAACCTCCGCCGAGTATGCGTCCGTCTTCTCTGAGCAGATCACAGAGATGCTGCTGCACTTCCGCAGCGCGTTCCGGCGAAATGTCCGGTACATATTTGACTCCGCCTGCAGCGCCGGGTATCGTTTCGATGTATCCGTAACTGGTAGTTTCGACAGCCTCTTTTGCAGCACTTATATCCTCGCTGATGCTTGACTTCGCTGCAGAGAACATATCGCAGAAATATTTCAGATTAAAGACGCGTTCCGGTGATTCGGTCAGTATCTGGCAGATAGCTCCGACTCTGTGACTCCTTTTCATATACACCTCCAGAATATGAACTCACAAATAAAACGAACTATTATGGGGAATATAATAATATCATTCGCATTTGTTGTCAAATGTGTTTTTTTGCAAATAAGGCGTATTTTTAAAGCCAAATATGATATAATCGTTTTATCTATAACTGAGGAGGCGCAGGAATGATTAATTTGCCTGATTATAAGAAGATTCACTGTATCGGAATCGGTGGAATCGGACTATCTGCGATAGCGGAGATTCTCCTGTCCAGAGGATATGAGGTTTCCGGATCAGATATGAGAGAAAGCGAAATGACAGAAAGGCTCATCGAACAAGGAGCCAGTATATATTTAGGCCATAGAGCGAAAAATGTAGACGATGTGGATCTTGTGATTTACTCTTCGGCGATAGGAAGGGACAATCCGGAACTTGCCAGAGCCGATGAGCGCGGGATACCTGCAATAACAAGAGCACAGGCACTCGGAGTGCTGATGGACGAGTACAGGAACAGCATAGCGGTTTCTGGAACGCACGGCAAAACTACAACGACTTCTATGGTTTCTTTGATTTTAAAGGAAGCACAGAAGGAACCGACCATTCTGGTTGGCGGGAATCTTGCGGAGATAGACGGCAATGTTTATATAGGAGACAACGAATATTTCGTTACAGAAGCGTGTGAATATATGGACAGTTTCCTGAATCTCAAGCCGAAGATCGAGATAATACTGAACATAGATTCAGACCATCTCGATTATTTCAAGGATGTCGAGCATATAGCAAGTTCTTTTGACAAATTCGCGAAGCTCGTACCTTCGGACGGAGCGGTCATTGCATATGATGCAAACCCGTTTGTAAAGAGCGTGATAGAAGGACTTCCGAATGCCGTAACATTCGGACTCAGCGAAAGCTGCGACTATTTTGCATCTGACATAGACTTTGACAACGAGGGAATGCCGAGATTCACTGTAAATCACGGTGGAAAGAGGCTGTGCCGCATAGCGTTGTCGGTACCGGGAGAGCACAATGTGCTGAATGCGCTGTCGGCTTTTGCATGCGGACATGTTCTGGGAGTTGACGTGGACAGCATGGTCAGGACACTCGAAAATTTCAACGGTATACAGAGACGTTTCGATGTCCTCGGCAAGACTGCGAACAATATAAAGATCATAGACGATTATGCCCATCACCCGACGGAGATCAAAGCTACGCTGTCAGCAGTGAAGAAAATGAAGCACAATCATATGTGGTGTCTGTTCCAGCCGCACACATATACGAGAACGATGGCGCTGTTGGACGATTTTGCGACTTCATTCACAGATGCGGATAAGGTCGTGCTCGCGGAGATATATGCGGCGAGAGAAAAGAACATATATAAGATAAGCTCGAAAAGCCTTGTGAACAGGATAAAGGAAGAGGATCCGACGAAGGACGTGTATTTTTTCAGTGATTTTGAGGAAATCGCAAACTTCGTATATAACAATGCAGAGCCGGGAGATCTCGTCATAACGATGGGAGCCGGAGATATATATAAAGTCGGAGAGATGATCCTCGAAAAGGACAAGAGGTTTTAAGGAGAGAGCTTTATGGATATAAAAGAATACGAAAAACTTGAAAGGCAGCGTATAAGCAGAAATCTGGACTATCTGGAAACGGGCGTACGGTTCATAGATATCAGGACTGCGTATATAGACGAAGGTGTGGTGATAGGCGCCGGAACTGTGATATATCCCTGTGTCGTTATCGAGGGCGATGTGACGATCGGTGAAAACTGCATGATCGGGCAGAACAGCAGGATAAAAGATTCCGTGATCGGAGACGGCACATCGATCCAGAGCTCGGTGATACTGGAAAGTAAAGTCGGCAGCAGGACTTCAGTGGGTCCGTTTGCATATCTCAGACCTAACAGCAAAGTCGGAGACGGCTGCAAGGTGGGAGATTTCGTAGAGTTGAAGAATTCAAAGCTTGGTGACGGCGCGAAAGCCGCTCACCTTACATATGTGGGGGATTCCGACGTCGGCGAACGCGTGAATCTCGGATGCGGAGTCGTGTTCGTTAACTATGACGGAAACAAAAAATACCGCTCAGTCGTCGAGGACGGAGCATTTATTGGCTGCAATGTGAACCTGGTTTCACCTGTACATGTGGGAAAAGACGCATACATAGCAGCAGGCAGCACGATAACAGAGGATGTACCGGATGGTGCGCTTTATGTAGCCAGATCCAAAGGCAGGACACTGGAAGGCTGGGTAGAGAAAAAAGGCATCTTAAAAAAATAAACATCAGTTAAACAGAAAGTAGAGGTAGGAGAAACAAATGAAAAACAGTGCATTTTCAAACTACAAGGTATTTGCAGGCAACTCTCACTTGGAGCTTGCAGAAGAGATCACATCAATAATGGGAAAACCTCTTGGAAGAGCTACTGTAAACAAATTCAGTGACGGAGAGATATCTGTTAATCTGTGGGAATCGGTAAGAGGCGTTGACTGCTATATAGTACAGTCGACATGCGATCCGGTAAATGACAATCTCATGGAGCTTCTTATCATGATAGATGCAATGAAGCGCGCATCTGCAGGAAGGATCAATGCAGTTATCCCTTACTACGGATATGCAAGACAGGACAGAAAAGCAAAGGCCAGAGATCCGATCACAGCAAAGCTAGTTGCGAATCTGCTGATGGCGGCAGGTGCAGACAGAGTGTTGACTATGGATCTGCATGCAGCTCAGATACAAGGCTATTTTGACATCCCTGTGGATCACCTCGTAGGCATGCCGATACTGACTAAACATTTCATGGAAGAAAACATGGACAACGTGGTAGTAGTTTCTCCTGACCACGGAAGCGTTACTAGAGCAAGAAACATGGCACAGCCGCTAAATGCACCTATCGCGATAGTTGATAAAAGAAGACCTGAGCCTAATAAGAGCGAGATCATGAATATTATCGGTGATATCGAAGGAAAGAATTGTATACTTGTTGATGACATGATAGATACAGCAGGAACTATAACGAATGCGGCGAATGCGCTCAAAGAAATGGGAGCGGCAAGCGTAAGAGCATGTGCTACACATGCAGTTCTTTCAGGTCCGGCGATAGAGAGAATAGAAAACTCGGCTATAGAAGAGCTGATCCTCCTCAACACACTGCCTATTCCTGAAGAAAAGAAAATAGAAAAGATGAAGATGCTTTCTGTTGCACCGCTGTTCGCAGAGGCGATGACAAGAGTATTTACAAACGATTCGATAAGCAAACTCTTCGACTAGTTTTATGCCGCAAGATACGGCGGACAGATGAAAGGAACTGACGTTAATGTTTGTTATTGCAGGACTGGGGAATCCCGGAAAAAAATATGAGAAAACTCGGCACAATATGGGGTTTCTTGTCGTGGATCGCATTGCTGAGAAATGCGGTATAAGTGTAAAAAAGATGAAGCACAGGGCGCTGGTCGGAGAGGGAAGGATCTCCGGCCGGAGGGCTCTTCTTGTGAAGCCTCAGACCTACATGAACCTCAGCGGCGAATCAATCAGAGAAATAGTTGATTATTACGATGCAGAGCTCGAGGATGTCATCGTTATCTATGATGACTTCGATCTCGAGATCGGCTCGATACGCGTGAGAAAAAAGGGCAGCGCCGGAAGTCATAACGGAATGAAATCGGTGATCTCGCATCTCGGATCCGGAGATTTTCCGAGAGTGAGGATAGGCATTGGCAAAAGCGGCGGCCTCGACTGGAAGGATTTCGTGATAGGCAAGGTTTCAAGTCAGGAAAAGGACGTTCTTTCGGAGGCTGTCGACAAGGCGGCAGATGCGGTGCTCTGTATACTTGAAAAGGGTATAGACAGAGCTATGAATGAATATAATGTAAAAGCAAAGGCACCGGCATGCGACAAGGCGGAATAGCCGATGCGGGTGCTGATATGCGTTTATCAGTGTGAGGGATCAAGTGGCAGAAAAGGGAATGATCAACATTACAGGTGCAGCGGAAGGTTGTGTCGCACCGATCATATCAGATTTAATCAATGAGAAAAAAGGTCAGAGTCTTATTGTTGTTTCAACTTTTAACAGAGCGAAACGACTGGCAGCAGACCTTTCTTTTTTTAATACGCGCAATATTTACATACTGCCGCAGGAGGAAGAGACATTCCTGCAGTATGAGGCGAGAAGCAATGATGATCTGCTGGAACGAATGAAAGTGCTGCGCACTGTCACTGCAGGCGAGGAATGCATAGTTATCGCTCCAGTTACAGGTGCTGTGAAAAAGCTGCCGCCC
Organism: Bacteroidaceae bacterium; assembly: GCA_963619345.1. Classification (GTDB taxonomy): domain Bacteria; phylum Bacillota; class Clostridia; order Peptostreptococcales; family Anaerovoracaceae; genus Lentihominibacter. Next base: position 5,877 of record CAVEWO010000023.1, on the reverse strand, counting down.
AGAAAGATATTCGAAGAGAACATACTCAAGCTGAAGCTTGGGGAAGATGCAGATCCCGAAGAGATAAAAAGACGGCTTACTCTTATGGGATATGAACGCGTCTCGATGATAGAAAGTCGTGGGGAATATAGTATAAGAGGCGGGATAATAGACATATTCACGCCGGACAGTGATGATCCGTACAGAGTGGAACTGTTCGACACCGAAGTGGACTCGATAAGGACATTCGACAGCCTCACACAGCGTTCTATAGATGCGCTCAGCGATATATCGGTATATCCGTGTTCACATATCGCAAAGGATCGCGAGGTGTTCGAGGCTGCCGGGAAGAGGATCGCCAAAGCCTATGACAGGCGTATAAAAGCACTCGAAAAGAAAGAGGGCAGCAGTGAGACTGTCTGCAACCTCAAACAGCGAAAGCAGCAGCTTCTTGAATATACGGAGAGCATGATAAACCTGCAGTACATGGAAAAGTTCATAAATTATTTTTATGACGAGACCATGTACATCTGGGACTACATGGACGATCCGCAGATTTTCATAGATGATCCGGCGAGGATCCTGGAGACGCTGGAGGCATATGAGAAAGAACGTGCAGACGATATAGATACGATACTTGCGGCAGGCAGAGGCATCGGAGGGGATTTCGCATCGATGTCCGGTCAGGCTGATTATTTCAGGCTCTATGAAAAGGAAGGCTATATATTCACTCCGTTTGTCAGTACAATAAAAAAAGCACCATTTCTTAAAGAACTGATAAATGTGGAATGCAGACAGGCTCCCGTTTTCAACGGCAGGATGGATATCCTCAAAAGCGAGCTGGAAAGTTATGCTGCGCGGGGGTACACCGTCACAATAGTATGCAGCAGCGACGAACGCATGAAAAGTGTGCAGGAATTCCTGCTGCACGAAAATCTGACAGGAAAGGTATCAGTCAGGAAAGGCATGCTGACGGCAGGCATGGAGCTTTGCGACAGGAAGGAATGTTATATCTGGGAAGGCGATATTTTTGGCAGCAGCCGCAGGAAGAAAAAACGCTCAAAACGCTCTGCGGGCTCCCAGATCAAGAGTTTTTCGGATGTCCAGGAAGGCGACTATGTCGTTCATGAAAGTCACGGCATCGGCAAGTTCATGGGTATAGAGCAGCTGGTCGTTCAGGGGGTGAAAAAAGATTATCTAAAAGTAAAGTATGCAGGTGAGGATTCGCTTTACATTCCGGTGGATCAGCTGGGGATGCTTCAAAAGTACGTTGGAGGAGACGGTGTGACGCCAAGACTGAACAAGCTTTCCGGCAACGAATGGAAGCAGACCAAAGCGAGAGCGCAGAAAGCCGTGAACGATATGGCTGAAGAACTGATACGCGTGTCGGCAGCGAGGATGAACGAAAAAGGTTATGCTTTCTCGGAGGATACGGTATGGCAGCATGAGTTTGAGGACAGTTTCCCATATGCAGAGACCGATGACCAGCTCAGGTGCGTGGACGAAATAAAACGCGATATGGAAAAGGATGCACCGATGGACAGACTGCTGTGCGGAGACGTCGGATTCGGCAAGACAGAGGTCGCCGCGAGAGCACTTTTTAAATGTGTGGCTGACGGAAAACAGGCAGCAGTGCTGGTGCCGACGACGCTTCTTGCGAACCAGCATTACTACACGATGAAAGACCGCTTTGAAAAATTCCCGTTCAAGGTGGAGATGATGTCGAGATTCAAGAGCGCGGCACAGCAGAAACGCATAATAGAGGGTATTGCGAACGGCAGCGTTGACATGGTAATAGGGACACACAGGCTGCTTTCCGAAGATGTAAAGTTCAATGATCTGGGTCTGCTTGTGATTGATGAGGAGCAGAGGTTCGGCGTAAAACACAAGGAGAGACTCAAGCAGATGAAGACTAATGTGGACGTGCTGACACTGTCGGCGACCCCGATACCGAGGACGCTGCATATGTCGTTGTCAGGCGTGAAGGACATGAGCGTCATCGAGGAACCGCCGGAAGACAGATACCCGGTTCAGACATATGTGATGGAGCAGGACGATTTTGTGATAAGAGAAGCGATAGAAAAGGAACTTGCAAGAGGTGGTCAGGTATACGTGCTGTACAACCGAGTTGAGTCGATAAACCGCGTTGCCAGCGATATCGAAGCGCTGGTGCCGGATGCCGAAGTAGTCGTTGGGCATGGCAAGATGCGCGAAAAGCAGCTTGAGAATATAATAATAGATTTTTCAGAAGGTGAGTACAACGTGCTGGTCGCAACGACGATCATTGAATCGGGGATAGACATTCCGAACGTGAACACGATGATCGTGCTGGATGCAGACCGGTTCGGGCTGGCGCAGCTCCACCAGCTCAGAGGCAGAGTAGGGCGTTCAGGCAGGATAGCCTATGCATATCTGATGTATACGAAGGACAAGAACCTGAGCGAGATCGCAGAGAAGCGTCTGCGGGCGATAAAGGAATTCACGGAATTCGGTTCGGGGTTCAGGATCGCTATGAAAGATCTCGAACTGCGAGGCGCCGGAAACATACTTGGCACAGAACAGTCCGGGCATATGCTGAGTATAGGGTATGAGCTTTACTGCAAGATGCTGGAAGAGGCTGTCGATGCCGCGAAAGGCAAAGAAACATTGCCGCAGGCGGAAGAGACGGCGTTCAGTCTGGCGATCCCGGCAGTGATCCCGAAAAGATATATCGAAAACGAAGTGCTTAGGCTGCAGATGTATAAGAAGATCGCAATGATCGAAAATGATGAAGATGAAGCGGAGATAGTCGACGAGCTTCTTGACAGATTCGGAGACATACCGAAGGATACTATGAATCTCGTCAAGATATCGAAGATAAGAGCGATGGCAGGCAGGATGGGAGTGAAGGAAATAACCCGGCAGGGCTACAAGATCATTTTCGGACTGTGGGAAAGTGTCAAGCTGACAGAACCTGTCATGGCGGCGCTGGTTGTAAAGTACGGCGCCAAGATGATGATAAACGGAGGCAAAGAACCGTTCATACGGCTGACAATAAATAAAGATGAGCCGGTGAAAGCGATAGAACAGTTTCTGCAGACCGCTGTGAACGAGCAGAAGCCAAACTGAGTTTCCGACTGGCAGAACGCTCAGAACAATCGGAGCACCCGGATGGCGGCAGGGGACAGCAGATAATGCAGATATGCAAGGCAGGAGGGATATAGAAATGGTAAAAACAGTGATAACAGCACCAAAAGGCAGTATGGGGAGTTTGATCGTGCGTGCAGCTCATGACAGGGACGGCATAGAGATAGTAGGCGGTGTCGGTGCACCGGGACGTGACTATATCGGCACTGACATAGGGCTTGCCGCAGGTCTCGGTATTGAGGCGGGAGCGCTGGTATACGATGACATAGAGACGATAATAGGAGAATCTGATCTGGTGATAGACTTTTCGACAGTCGAGCTTTCGATGCAGATACTGGAAAGCTGCAGGCGGCATGGAAAGGCATTCATCTGCGGAACGACAGGATTTACTGATGAGCAGACAAAGAAGATAATGGATGCAGCGGAAGTAATACCGGTGATGAAAGCGTCAAATACCTCATATGTCGTGAATGTGATGAAAGAACTGCTTGGACAAGCTGCTGCAAAGCTGGGAGACAAGTGCAGGATAGAGATAATCGACATGCACAGCGAGACTAAGAAAGATGCACCGAGCGGCACGGCGATAGAGTTTGCTGAGGAGATGGCAGCAAAATCACCGGATAAGTCATATGACGATATAATATTCCATTCGGTGAGAGCAGGCAATACACCGAGCACGCATATGGTCATCTTCGGCTGCATGGGTGAAAAACTGGAGATATCCCACGATGCATATGACTGGAACTGTTATGCCACGGGAGCATGTGACGCTGCGCTTTTCATGGAAGGAAAAGCACCGGGCAGCTACACGATGGAGGACGTTATCAAGTAGCTCCCTGCTATATAAGATATAGAGAGGATGCAGGGTAGCAGAAAGGAGGTATGCTATGATGGATAAAAAAACGGTCGGACAGCTGAGAATGGAAGCATTTGTAGAGAAGACGCTCGGAGAGAACAACGAAGGGCAGAAGAATCAGATAAACGGAATGATGAAATCAGAAGCAGCGGGATGCTCATTTGAGGACCGCACGATAACATTCGCATTCCCTGTGCAGCCGTGGCAGGCAAACCGCGTCGGAAATATGCACGGCGGCATGATATGCACGGCATTTGATTTGACGATAGCAGCACTTGCGAGGTTTTATGCAGAAGAAAATTTTGCACCTACGATAAGTCTTGATGTAAAATATGTACGGCCAGTGAAGGTCGGCGATACGCTTCTGGTGACTGCGAGAGCGATCGCACCGGGCAGACGTATAACACAGCTGACATGCGAGGCATACAGCAGGGAGACCGGAAAGTTGGCAGCCTCAGGAGCTTCGGTGTATATGAACGTGGACACCTCGATGGAGCACAGATGACAGGCAGATCCCGATGGACCGGGAATGATATGCTGGTGTATATTTCAAAAAAACGATGAATAATGTTGCATAAACATTTATAACAGTGTATAATTATTTACTGATGGCAGAAATGCCGTGGAGCTAGTGTGTAAGGAGATAAGGCATAGGATTATGATTAAGACGATTGAAAAAATGGAAGGTTTGATCTACCTGGAAGACGGGACCGTGTTCAAGGGTCACGGATTCGGATTCAGGGGAACAGCTGTCGGAGAACTCGTATTCAATACATCGATGACAGGATATCAGAAAATACTCACTGACCCGTCGTACAAGGGCCAGATAATAAACATGACATATCCGCTGATCGGGAATTACGGCATAAGTGAAGTCGACAACGAATCGGAGAAAGTGCACGCTTTCGGAGTGATCGTAAAGGATTTGTGCGATGCGCCGTCGAACAGCAACAGCATAATGACGATAGATGAATGGCTCAGGAACATGGAAGTTCCGGGAGTGTTCGGAGTCGATACAAGACAGATAACGAAGAAGATAAGAAACAAGGGAACGGTAAAGTGCGTGATAAGCACAGAAGGCATCGCAATCAGCGAAGCAGCCAGGAGATGTGCGGAGGCTGAACTCAGAGGCGACTGGATGAAAGAAGTGGGCGTCAGAGAGAAGGCAGAGCTGAAGAGCCTTGCAGGCTCGGATGAAAAACCGTTCAGCGTCGCTGTGATGGATTTCGGTGTAAAGAGCAACATCCTGACATGCCTGCGCGAAAGAAACTGCGATCTTACTATATATCCTTATGGAACATCGGCTGAGACGATACTGGCAGGAAAACCGGACGGTATATTCCTTACGAACGGCCCAGGAGATCCGGAGGAGGCAACAGAGGCTATAGAAGAAGTTAAAAAGCTGATCAGTGCAAATGAAGCGCCGATGTTCGGCATATGCATGGGACACCAGGTGCTTGCGCTTGCATTCGGAGGCAAGACATACAAGCTCAAGTACGGGCATCGCGGAGGAAACCACGGTGTGTTCGACAAGAATACGAAGCGTTCGTACATAACATCGCAGAACCACGGATTTGCCGTACAGTATGAAAGTATAATCCTCAAGGGAATGGAGATCACACACCTCAATCTCAACGATGGAACAGTAGAAGGGATAGAGCACAGAGACCTGCCTGTATTTTCGGTGCAGTTTCATCCGGAAGCATCACCTGGACCAAACGACACGGGATATCTTTTCGATAAATTTATAAACATGATGAAAGGGGACAGAATCAATGCCTAAGAAGCCATATCTGAAAAAAATACTTATCATCGGTTCCGGCCCGATCGTCATAGGGCAGGCTGCGGAATTTGACTATGCGGGAACTCAGGCATGCAAGGCCATCAGAGAGGAAGGCATAGAGACTATACTGGTA
>CAVEWO010000022.1:0-11073 GCA_963619345.1 Bacteroidaceae bacterium | reverse complement strand
ATGCTGTACCACTCCATGTTGAAGCCGACGAAAATGCCGACTCCCAGAGCGACCATCAGTATCATCGAGATGAACTGCGCTTTGTACAGCCCCATAGTTCTCCATAATTTCCTGAACAGCATATCACCACTCCACTTCATCAGCGCTCACAGGATGAGCCTGTTCTTCGTATGATCTTATCCTGCCGTTTTTTACATGTATCACGACGTCTGCCATCTTCGCAATGTTCTGGTTATGCGTCACGATAACGATCGTCTTGCCGTAGTTTCTCGCCATGGAAAGAAGCAGCTTGAGGACTTTCACGCCTGTTTCTGAATCCAGTGCGCCTGTAGGCTCATCACACAGGAGAATCCCCGGATTCTTCGCAAGGGCTCTGGCGATCGACACTCTCTGCTGTTCTCCGCCGGAAAGCTCCGACGGAAAATTGTTCAGATGATCTTCCAGTCCCACTTCCTTCAGCATCTGTTCCGCAGGAAGCGGATCTTTCGTGATCTCCTTTACGAGCGCGACGTTTTCCTTGACGGTAAGCGTAGGCACGAGATTGTAGAACTGAAATACGAATCCTACTGTCTCTGCTCTGTATTCTGCCAGCTCATCATTTGAAAGAGTCGATATGTCTCTGCCTCCAACGATTATCCTGCCTTCTGTCGGACTGTCCAGTCCTCCGAGAAGATTGAGCATAGTGCTTTTTCCCGCTCCGCTCGGCCCCAGTATGACTACGAATTTCCCCTCGTCTATACTCATATTCACTCCGTCGAGGGCCCGCAGCTTATGTTCTCCGCTGGTGTACACGCGGGAAACATTCTTGAATTCTACAACTGACATCATATATCTCCCTTCTTGTTAGTTAACACTAACCGAACGGTGTAATAATAAATCCAACTGCAGGTAAAGTCAATGCCTTAAATAAAAAAATCCACTGAAACTCTGATCCGTGAGATTTTCAGCGGATGTTTTTTATTCCATTCATCGTCGGTTCCTCCCGACGCAGTTTTTTCTATAGTGCAGTTCCCTTTTTCGGTCTGAAGAGTCCTGACATGTCGGTCCCTTCAATCTTCAGCAGAGCTGTTTTTATATCAAGCCCTGCGGCATAACCCGTCAGGCTTCCGTTCGTGCCGACTACTCTGTGGCACGGAATTATTATTGAAATCGGATTATGGCCGACTGCGCCTCCCACCGCCTGCGATGACATCCTGTCGATGCCCTTCATTCCGGCAACCTGTTTCGCGATCTGTCCATACGTTGTCGTTTTTCCGAATGGTATTTTCAGCATAATCTCACACACCATTCTGCGGAATTCTGTCATCTGATCCATGTCCAGCGGCGGAACAAAACCCGGATCTCTGCCTGTGAAATAAATATCCAGCCAGCGTCTTGCCTCAGTTATAGCCGGCGTATCCTTTTTTTCGCAGTGCTCCGGCAGCGTATCTCCGAAATATTTTTCTCCGTCAAACCACAATCCTGTAAGTGAATCCTCACTGCTCGCGAGAGTTATCCCTCCGACTGGAGAACTGTATTTTGATATGTAAATCACTGCTCTTTTATCTCCTTTTCGTTATTCTTCTGAAACCTGCGGTCTGCTGCAGCACGCCAGCATTGTTTACTGCCGGCCGCATCACCAGTTATCCTCGTCGTAATCGTCACTGTCGCCGAATCCGAAAGGATCCTTCATATACTCTGCGCGGTCATGCCAGTTATACGGATCGCCGCCGCGGAACATGATTTCATCGTCAATGAATTCTTCCATTTCCAGTGCAATATCGTCATCGTCTTCATATCGCCCTGCTCTGTCAAGGTCATCATCACAGTCATTGTAACCACCGTAAAATACGCCTGTCTGATGCAGCGAGGTCCTCGCTGCCCGGCCTGCTTCCGTTTTGTCAGCTCCTGCAGTGCCGCTTTGTGCTGCATCCTCCCCGCCCTTTTTCATGTCTCCGAATCCCTGCTCCCGTGCAAATTCCGGATCTGTTTCACACAGCAGCCGTACGTATTCCTGAACAGCCGGGCGCACAATCTCTGCATCACGAAAACATGCATCACGCGAATGTCTGAGCTTTTGCATGACTTCCGCAGAAAACTTCGAGTTTGCCATCATTGTGTACATATTTTCAGATAATATGAGTCTGAACAAATATCTGTCTGCATCCATTATCCGCGAATCAACAGGCTGTGCATCCGCCGTCTGCGAATCATAGGCAAGTATGCCCGTACAGCTGTCCAGTCTTTTCAAGGCTTCCCTGTCTTTTAAATACAGCAGCAGAAATGACAGCAGCATCACTGCAATCGAAACCGCAAAACCCAGTATATTAATAACGGCAGACTCATCCGTATAGGGATCGAACAGAGCAGTCAGTATGCATATCAGTATGACCAATGGAACGCCGATTACAATAATGGATAACAAACAGCCTGAAATCAGGTTGCTGAAAGTCACCCTCTTCGGCGGCTTTCCATTTTTCCAGCCGGTAACAGCCGTGATATAATCCTCTGCGGACATTCTGTTTTTTTCAGTTTTCGTTTCCTTTTTTTCGAAAGTCATATTAATCACATCCGATTTCTATTTGACAGCTTTCTCTATCACATGTTTATGTTTCCGGTTCTCCTGTCATAATTCACACCAGCAAGCAGGATACATCTCCTGTGTCATATATTTTAACATAGTTTTTCGGCAATTTGAAGAACGCAGGCTGCAGGGGATGTTGTTTATCCATTTGAAAGCTGTTAATGCGACAGGCCCATGCAATACCATTAAAACTATATGTCAACAGATATCTTTGCATGTCCGCTGAATTTGCAACCGGAAAACAATTATTCTAAAAACAGATAGCAAACCGGATTCACCCATATTGACAAACATCATACACAGAAGTAAAATATAGCAGTGTTATATTTTGTGAAAAAGAGGGTTAATATGTCCGTTAAAGCAGACAACACCAGAGAAAACATTTTGAATACGGCGAAAAAGCATTTTTTAAAAGATGGGCTTGACGGATCTTCTCTGAGAAATATTGTAAAGGATGCAGGACTTACTACCGGCGCGTTTTATAAGTATTTTCCCACAAAAGAAAGTCTTTTTGATGCGCTTATAGACCCGTATGTGGATCACATTTATAAAATTTACGATAATGTTCTGGCAGATTTTGAAGTGCTTTCGGCAGAGGATCAGACAAATCATATGATTGCATCCTCAGAAGACGGGATAGACCAGATCGTTGACTATGTTTATGATAACTACGACAGCTTCCGCCTGCTTTTAAAATGCGGGGACAGCGGGAAATACGCGGACTTTATACACAACATGGTAAACCGTGAAATACAATCCACACTGAACTATATGGAAACCCTGCGCAAGGCTGGCCTCGATATCCCAGCGGTAGACAACTCCCTGCTGCATATGGTCAGCACCGGCTTTTTCTCCTCGGTTTTTCAGATCATTGAGCATGATATAGACAAAAAAACCGCGAAGAATAACATTTCTCAGCTAAAAGAATTCCAGACCGGCGGATGGGAGAGATTACTGAATATCAAATTTCGGTGTGAGCTCAGGTAAGACTTCACATCCACTGAGTTAAAAAACACATAAACGATCAGAAACCATGTGGTCAATACCATGACCACATATATTTTGCTCAGTGGTTAGCCATTTCTAACTGCTGCGCCGCTTAATATTTAGCAAAGGAGCATTTAATCATGGAGGAAAAGAAAAAAACATGGGTACGCTGGCTTTTGGACTGGTCAGCTCCTCAAAAACCGCTATATCTATGGAGCGTATTGCTTGCCGCAGGAAATGTCATTTTAAAGATAATTCCGTATTTTTTAATTGCAGATGCTGTAAGAATGTTTCTGAGCGGGGAAACAAATTTTTCGCCGTACCTGATAAAGGCAGCGCTTACTGCTTTGTCGTTTATCGCTGCAGAGCTGTTTCATTCTGTGTCTACGACCCTGTCGCATAAGGCGACCTTCGCCGTTCTTTCCAGTATCCGCAGAATGTGCTGCGACAAGCTGGCAAAAGTCTCTCTCGGCTATGTCAAGGATACTCCGTCCGGCACCTTCAAAAATATCATGGTAGAGCGCATCGACAGCATCGAGACAACACTTGCGCACATTGTACCGGAATTCACATCGAATCTTCTGGCTCCTGTCATCATCCTAGCTTACTTCTTTATGATCGACTGGCGGCTGGCACTCTGGTCCCTGCTCCCGGTGATAATCGGATTTGCATCCTACGCCGGAATGATGATCGACTATAAACCGAGCTTTGAGAGAACTGTACAGGCAACAAGAGAGCTGAATGACGCTGCGGTCGAATACATTGACGGTATCGAGGTCATAAAAGCTTTCGGAAAGACGGAGAGTTCCTATGCCAGGTTTACAAAAGCAGCTAAGGAATATGCCGATTCATTTATCAGCTGGATGAGGCGCTGCTCCATTTTTCATGGACTGATGATGACCTTAACACCGTACACCCTGCTTACAGTATTACCGTTTGGTGCGCAATATGTCTCGAACGGGACGCTCCCGCTTTCCGATTTCATTATTTGTGTCATTCTGTCTCTCGGTATCGTCGGACCGCTGATCACCGTCGGCTCTTACACAGACGACTTAGGTAAAATCGATGTGATCATTGGCGAGGTAGCTGATATGCTCGCTCAGCCGGAGCTTGAACGCCCGCAGGAAAGCACGGCTGTCCCGGCGGACAATTCCGTTGAACTTGAGAATGTACACTTTGCCTATCACGACAGGGAAGTCCTGCATGGCGTCAGCATGGAACTGAAGGCGGGCAGCATCAATGCGATCGTCGGTCCTTCCGGAAGTGGCAAATCGACCATTGCCAAACTTATCGCGTCCTTCTGGGATGTTTCCTCCGGCAGCATAAAGATAGGCGGCACGGATATCAGGCAGCTGTCTCTGGAGGAATACAACAGGAAGATCGCCTATGTGGCGCAGGATAACTACCTGTTTAATGAAACAGTCATGGAGAACATCCGCCACGGCGATCCCGCAGCCACGGATGAAGAAGTCATTGAGGCGACAAAGAAAAGCGGCTGCTTCAACTTCATCATGCGGCTGGAAAACGGCTTTGACACTCTCGTCGGCGGTGCCGGCGGCCACCTGTCCGGCGGCGAACGGCAGAGAATTTCTATTGCAAGAGCCATGCTGAAGGATGCGCCGATTGTGATCCTCGACGAAGCGACGGCTTACACTGATCCTGAAAACGAAGCCATTCTGCAAAGCTCCATCGCAAAGCTCGTAGCAGGGAAAACGCTGATCGTGATCGCGCATCGACTTTCAACTGTTAAGGACAGCGACCACATTTTTGTAGTAGAAGACGGGCAAATCAAAGGCTGCGGCAGCCATGCGGAGCTTTTGTCATCCTGCCCGCTTTACCGTCAGATGTGGGAAGCACATATTTCTGCAAAGGATACAGCAAAGGAGGATGAGGAAAATGTTTGAGATATTGGCGAAGTTCTTCCGTTTCTGCGGCAAAGAAAACGGCAGCAAATTCAAACTGTCCATGGGAATCGGTCTTGTGGAGGCACTTGCTTCCGCTATGAAAATTCCGGCCATCATGTATATTCTGATCGGTCTGATGAGCGGAGAAGCAATGGGAAGATATATACGCGGCTCTCTTATAATCATGGCAGCCGCTGTCGCAGTCAGTGTATTCTGTAAGAGATATACCACTGTACTCCAGACGGAAGGCGGATACAATGCCGCCGCATTTACAAGAATAAAGATTGCAGAACATCTGCGCTATCTTCCTATGGGGTATTTCAACTCCAGCAGCATCGGTGCGATTTCTTCCGTCACGACTAATACTATGGAAGCGCTCGGCGATGTCGCAACTCGCGTGGTCATGCTGACTACCCAGGGAATTCTAGAAACTTCGATGATCGTTCTCATGATCCTGTGCTTTGACTGGAGGATCGGTCTGCTTGCGGCCGTCGGCGTAATAGTGTTCTTCTTTATCAACTCCAGGATGCAGAAAGCGGGAAAGAGCATTTCCGAAGACAAAGTCGCATGTGACACGGAGCTTGTAAGTCAGATCATGGAGTACATTCAGGGCATTGCGGAAGTGAAGTCCTATAACCTGCTCGGAGCACAGGCAAAGAGACTGAATGACGCAAATAACGCCTGTGCCAGGGTCAACACAAGGATGGAGCTGACCTTTATACCGTATCATTTTTTCCAGACGGCGGTTACCAAAATTACCGGCGCACTCATTGTCGCTTACAGTGCATATTTCTACATAAACGGCACAATGAGCGCAGTTTACGCCATCGGCATGACAATCGCCGCATTCATGCTGTATGCAAGCCTTGAAAGTGCGGGAAGCTACTCTTCGCTTCTGCATACCGTCAGCGTGTGCGTAGACAAGGCAAACGCCATTCTTGCGCTTGATACGATGGACACTGACGGTAAGGACATTGTTCCCGAAAGCCATGATATCAGGCTGGAGCACATCTCGTTTTCCTATGACAAGAGAAAGATCATTGACGATGTTTCGCTTGTCATCCCACAGAAAACGACTACAGCTATCGTCGGTCCCTCCGGCAGCGGCAAATCCACGCTTTGCAATCTGATCGCAAGATTCTGGGATGTTGACTCGGGTGCGATAACGCTTGGCGGCGTGAATGTAAAAGATTACAGCATGAACAGTCTCATGAGCAATTTTGCTTTTGTGTTTCAGTCTGTCTATCTTTTTGAGGACACCATTGAAAACAACATCAGGTTCGGGCGTCAGGATGCAAGCCCTGAGGATGTCATCGAGGCGGCGAAAAAAGCCTGCTGCCATGATTTTATAAGCGCTCTTCCGGACGGCTACAATACCGTGATCGGCGAAGGCGGCGCGAGTCTCTCAGGCGGTGAAAAGCAGCGCATCTCCATTGCCAGAGCCATCATGAAGGATGCGCCGATCATCATTCTCGATGAAGCGACCGCCAATGTCGATCCGGAGAATGAAAAAGAGCTGGTTCATGCCGTAGAAGCACTCACCAAGGAAAAAACGATCATCATGATCGCCCATCGTCTGAAAACGGTACGGCACGCAGATCAGATAGCAGTCGTGGACAACGGTCATATCGCGCAGCTCGGAACGCATGAGCAGCTCATGGCGCAGGAGGGCATTTACAAGCGCTTTGTCAATGCCAGAACGCAGGCCGTCAGCTGGAAGCTGTAAGCTGTAAGCTATAAATCAAGAGGTTATAGGAAATACTGATAAAAACACAAAAAAGACCAGCCGGCATTTTCCGCACGAAACATCTTCAGATGCCCGGGGAAACGATGCCGGCCGGTCTATTATCACGTTCTGCAGTCCATGTGTATATCATCCTGCAGCACTTCCCGACTTCTGCAGTATCGGCATCACCATAAAAACATCTGTAAACGGACTTTTGTTATACCTGTCCGTCATGATGAACCCCGCCTTTTCATATAAAGCGATCGCTTTCCTGCTTGAAGACATCGTGTCAAGATACATCTCGCTGTATCCAGCTTCGCGTGCCTTGGAAACTGCGGTCTGCAGCATCATGTACCCAAGTCCCCGCCCATGATACTTTTCAAGAAGATACACGGATTTCAGCTCGCAGTGCCCTGCTCCGAGATCCCTGACTGCGATAGTGCCTATCAGTTTGTTTTTCCCTGAGCTGCGGTCAAACAGGCACCAGAAGTATGCGAAATTATTTTCGATATCCAGATACAGCCTGTGCCGCTCCTCCAGATCGAGTTTCCGTCCTGACTGCGGCAGGCATTTTTCCAGGAACGGGATCATGAACTCCTCATATTTTTTGTCAAACACTTCTATGATAAATGCTTTCTTCATCTAAAGTGATCAGCCTTCTTTCGTTTTTGGATTTTCTGCAGTCTGCTGCAAAGCCGCTGCATCTGCCCTGCAGATGTAAGAATTTTATCAGACTATTTGCTTATTGGCAATATCTTTAGGCTTCGTGGAATTCTCAATTTGAATCTTCTGGAATAATCTTCCGCGATATCTTGTTCATTAATCTCTTTAACCTGATATCTGCTGCTTTTCAGATACGATACGCCCAATTTAATACCCGCCCTGTCGGTTCGATGCAAGGCGGGTATCTGTTGTGCTTTTTTATTACGGCCTGTGGTATCCGCACTTCGGGCAAATGCCGTTTTCATCCAGAGCAATACCGCACAACGGACAGCGGTCTACCTCCAGATGAGAAGGAAATTCCGCAGAAGCTGCATTCACGCCGCTGGTAAAAGTCAATTTGACGATATTCAGCTTGTCCTTCAGAAGGTCATAGACGATTTTGATCATGCCTTCCACTGTCATGGTTTCCTTAGTCACAACCAGACGGCAGTCTGGATAAGCGGTCGCCAGCTCCGTCTGAAATGCGGGACCCTTCATGCTGTTGTTCGGGTGACCATCCTTGATGCCTTGCTTCTCATATACGTCTAGAACGGCTGGCAGCAGCGGATCGTCGTGCCGCAGGATCAACGCATGGTCAAAGTTCTTCAGCACATCCCATGCGGTTTTCTGGATCTCGTTGCAAGGGAACACCATGTTCACGCCTTCGTTGACAGAACCCTCCACCTCAATGGTAAGAATGCCGGTATGACCATGAAGGTACTGCGCTTCGCCCTTAAAGCCATAGAAACGGTGTGCATACTGCAGATCAAGTTTGGTGATACTTCTCATTGTCAATTCTCCTCCTTCTTATATATTTACGGGATAACAGCGCCCGTATTCGCCTGTGTGATTGATGATGCATCCTGATATCATGCCTTCCAGAGTCCGTGAAGATTGCAGTAAGCGCAGACCTCCTCCACTACATCGTCCTCACAAAGTGAAAAACAGGCTTCTGGCTTTTCTCCGGGGCACAGTTCCTTACGCTGGCTGCCTTGTTTTGTCTGCAGGGAGATCCACTCGATATAGTGCTCCGACACCATCGGGTGCTCCGCCGCTCCCACCTTGACGTGAACAGTATTACCCTCAACCGCATAAACCGGAACATGTTTCTCCAGCGAGGCATCGACGGTTCCGGGAATGATCCTGCTCATCTCTTCTCCGCAGCAGATAACGGGTACACCGGAATCCTTGACAAAAGCTATAATATTGCCGCAATGGCTGCATCGATAAAACTGCTGTTTCATACTACCTCCTTTTTAATGTCGTTATTAGGAATTATTCTTAATAAGAATATACAAACAAATCCCCGCGTTGTCAAGAGAAATGACAAAATATCCGGTAAAAACTCCTCTCATATCCGTAAGCGTGAAATCAAAAATCCCGAACCGTTGATTTTCAACAGGCTCGGGATCTATTTTCTTGAAACCTACTCAAACTCGATCGTCCCTGGCGGTTTTCCCGTACAGTCGTACATCACGCGGTTGACGTGCTTTACTTCGTTTACGATCCTCGTAGTCACTTTATCTATCACTTCCCACGGCAGGTGAGCCGCTTCAGCAGTCATGAAGTCGCTCGTCAGCACCGCTCGCAGTGCGACAGCATAATCGTAAGTCCTGAAGTCGCCCATGACTCCGACGCTTCGCATATTCGTCAGTGCCGCAAAGTACTGACCCAGCGTGCCTTCCTCGCCGTATTCAGGGATCAGACCGGCATCCATAGCAGCCGCGATCTCCTCACGGTAGATCGCATCGGCATCCTGCACGATCCTGACCTTTTCCGCGGTAACCTCCCCGACGATCCTCACACCGAGACCCGGTCCCGGGAATGGCTGGCGGAACACCAGATATTCAGGTATACCCAGCTCAAGACCGGCTCTTCGCACTTCATCCTTGAACAGCATCCTGAGAGGTTCTATGATCTCTTTGAAATCAACGTGATCCGGCAGACCTCCGACATTGTGATGCGACTTTATCACGGCAGACTTGCCGAGACCAGACTCAATCACATCCGGATATATCGTGCCCTGCACCAGAAAGTCCACAGCACCGATCTTTTTCGCCTCTTCCTCGAATACACGGATGAATTCCTCACCGATGATCTTCCTCTTCTGCTCAGGCTCAGACACACCTGCAAGCTTTTCATAAAAACGCTGCTGCGCATTTACCCTTACGAAATTCAGATCATACTCGCCGTCAGGCCCGAAAACAGCCTCGACCTCGTCGCCCTCGTTTTTTCTCAGAAGACCATGATCAACGAACACGCATGTGAGCTGCCTGCCTACAGCCTTTGACATCAGTACAGCTGCAACAGATGAGTCAACTCCGCCCGAAAGCGCACACAGCACCTTTCCGGAACCCACCTTTTCTCTGATAGCCTTTATCGTATCGTCTACAAACGATCCCATCTGCCAGTCACCGCTGCATCCGCAGACATCTCTGACGAATGCGCCAAGCATCTTCATACCCTCCACGGTGTGCATTACCTCCGGATGAGGCTGCAGCGCGTAGATTTTCCTCTCGCGGTTTTCCATTGCCGCAACAGGACATACCGGCGTGTGCGCCGTTACTGTAAAGCCTTCAGGCAACTGGCTTATATAGTCGGTATGGCTCATCCAGCAGATCGTTTTGTCAGCGACATCTGCAAAAAGTCCGCCCTTGTCATCTATATCGACTTCCGTCCTGCCGTATTCACTGACCGGCGCAGTCTCTACCCTGCCGCCCAGCTGATGCGCGATCAGCTGCGCACCGTAACAGATCCCTAGCACAGGCACGCCCATGTCGTAAATTTCTTTCGAATACTGCGGCGAATCATCACCGTAAACACTGTTCGGACCACCGGTGAAAATGATCCCCTTCGGAGCCGCTGCTTTCAGCTCTTCGATGCTCATCGTGTAAGGATGCACCTCACAGTAAACGCTGCACTCCCTGACACGTCTGGCGATCAGCTGATTGTACTGTCCTCCGAAATCCAGAACTATGATTTTTTCATGTTGCATATATTAAAAACCTTCTCTCTTTTATCGCTTGCTGCTTCCTGATGTATCCTTCAGGATAACGTCATGCGCTCCGCCTTCCACGATACTTGTCGCAGAAACGACCGTGAGCTTTGCATTCTTCTGAAGCTCAGGAATAGTCATAAGTCCGCAGTTGCACATAGTCGACTTCACCTTCTGCAGCGACTGTCTTACATTG
>CAVEWO010000021.1:0-11129 GCA_963619345.1 Bacteroidaceae bacterium | reverse complement strand
CATAGCGATTACAGCGAAGCATATCGAACCGGATTCAACACCGTGTGATGCTGTGGCTATGACACCGTAGATAGTATATGCGATCATAGGTGTCAGGAAAGCTACACCGACGATGACAAGGTGGTGCAGTTTCATAGTACGTTTTAAAGTATTGTCACTCATTTGAACACTTCTCCTCTCTTATTGACATGTTCTTTAAGACGGCGATTTACAGGAACTTTTTGTAAAGCTCAGGTCTGTAGTCAGGAACGCCAGTGATCTCCTTGTTTACGAACAGACGTCTTTCTGCGAGAGAAAGGTCGATCGTTTCGATGAAGATGCCTTCCTGTACATTATCCTTGTTTCCTGCATAGTAGTGAAGGTTTGTCTCATAGAACGGAGTGATCTTAGGTCCTATGATGCAGCTGCCGCCGCCGAAGTAGTCCACGATGTCAGTACCGCAGAGGTTTGAGCTTGCAACGAAGATTGTATTGCACAGAACTCCATATTCAAGAGTAGGTGCATAGTAGTCGATGAATGCCTGACGGCTGCCTTCCTTAGGTATCTCCTCGATAACTGCAGTAGGGTTCAGGTAAAGTCTGCTGCCCTGTCCGCAGTAGTATCTCTGGAGTTCAGGGAACTGATATGTATCGAAGCAGATGCCGACTGAGATCGGACCCCATGGAGTGTCGAACATGAACGGCTTTTCGCCCTTTACACACCAGATGCTCTCTGTTTCGAACGGATGCATCTTCTGGTAAGCGCCGATAACACCGTCAGGACCTATTGCAACAGCTGAGTTGTAAAGCGTTGCGTCAGGCGTTTCTTCCATTTTTTCTGCCATTCCGAAAACAACATAGATCCCGTATTTCTTTGTGATCTCTGCGATCGCCTGGCATGAAGGACCGTTGATCGTTTCTGCGGTTTTGATCTTTTCTTCCTGAGGGATAGTTTCATCTACGTAGTAGTCATAACCGTAGAGACACATCTCAGGGAATAAGATGAGGTCTGCGCCGCGTTTAGCTGCAGCTTCTGCAAATCCGCACATTCTGGAAAGGTTGCTCTCTTTGTTTGCCGCGTCGACTCTGAAGTTTGCTACGGCAACAGTGATAATGTCTTTCATAGTGTTCTCCTTTTTTAGTAGTATAAATTATTCCAAATAATTGTCATCTGGTTGATGCGCGCCGCCTGCGCCGGCCGGCAGCTGCGTTTATTTGCCCTTGCCGGTAGTCTTGCATATGAACTCGATACGCGACTTGGTTTCGGATTTTTCGAGTATCTTGGTCACATGCTTTTTGACCGTGGATATCGTGATGCATTTTTCCTCGGCGATCTGCTCGTTGGAATAGCCCTTCAGGATCATAGTCGCGATATCCTGCTCGGCATTGGTCAGCGAATACTGATGAGCGATATTGTCAAACAGGAATGCGTAATTCGAAGCCTTCAGCTCGAGATGCGGCTGGAATACCCTGCAGATCTCGACTTCCCTTTCGGAAAAATCGATGTCCTTCTCATTGCGGAACAGATCCAGCGAACCGATGCAGAACTCCCTGTTTTCAAGATTCCATCGGAAATTCGTATCCAGAGAGATCTTGGTGTTTGCCGGAGTCACGTAATCGATGAAGTACTCAGTCTCCTTTCGCTGGTCAATATCGAAAGCCTCTGTACTTTTGATTACGACCTCCTTGTTCGGCATCATCTTGTCCACAACGTCGTCGATGTTGCAGTAGTAACGCTCGTAGTCCTTGAGCTCCTTGTCGCTGAAGCCCTGACCGAGGTAATGCTTGACAGTGTTAGGTGTGGAAAGGTCATAAAAGTATATGCACGCTTTCTCGTAAGGCACCAGCCCCTCGATATCAACTAGAAACGTGTTTAAAGCTTTCAGGATGTCACTTTCGCTGTTCATCTGCAGGATGATATCGTTGATTTTTTTCCAATCTTTCGTCCACAGTTCCTGGCTCATAAGCAGTCCTTTCAATTATTGTTTGACTATTTCGTGAATAATTATACTATCGAAGCTTTCTGAAATCTATGGTACCCAGGTACCATATTTCACACTCCTGTAGTAAAAATCGGTACTGTTTTTTCAGGTAAAAACGCTGCAGGCGTTGAGAATGCAGTGCTTTTATGAGCACGTCACAATTTTTTCTACAGGGGGAAAGCTTCCCGTGCTTCCGGTCACCGCCTTATCCGCAAGGAGAACCGGCGCGGATGAAGGCGGCAGAAAGCACGATCTTTGATATTAATATAACAGGGAAAGGGAAGGGGTTCAACTGTGAAAAAATGTATGGGTATAGTAAAGCTCCCTGTCGCGAGTGGCGGCAGGGAGCTGAGTAGATCCAGTATGGGGCTATTAAATTGAGTCGTTATTATTATATTATTTTTTACATTCCAATATGTATGAGAGAATTATACATTAAGCAGCAGTGAAATACAAGGTCGATAAATATAATCCTAATAAAATAATTATAAAAAACATAGAAATGTATTTACAACTAAATAATCTTGGTGTACAATACAGAAAAATAGAACAAACGAAAGGAGTAAACCATGCAGCAATTAAAGCTAGTATTTGAGCTGGAGAAACCTGAACTGCCGAAAGAGCTCGACAGACTGCTGGTCAGCTTCATAAAAGCTGCGGCAGAAGCATCATCGCAGGAGTTTTTCCACGAAATGTACGCCAAAGACAGATCTGTGCTGAAGCAGTATACATATTCATACATGCTGGACAGGCCTAAATTTGAAGCGGATCGTATACTGCTCGGGAGCAGCAGGCTCACGATGTTTTTTTCGGACAGTGATCTGAGCGAATTCATACGTTTTCTTAATGGATTCAAATCACTGGCACAAAAACGATATCCGATGAAAAACAATTCGATGACACTGGTCTCCCTCGTGATGCAGAGGTACGGAGACATCAGAGATCATGAAGTAGTGGTAAAGATGATGAGCCCCCTTATCGTCAGGAGACATGATCCCGAAAACAATAAAGACACGTACTACACCTTTGAAGACCGGGAGTTCAGTGAAGTACTCAAAGAAAATATAGATTTCTTTCTTCAGAAAACAGGGATAAGCGTTTCGACAGAAGGATTTTCTATAACACCGGTAAAAGCAAAGAAAGTCGTCGTACCTGTGTTCGGCAGGAATACGGACGCCAGCCTGGGCGTGTATAAACTGACAGGAACGCCTGAGCTTCTGAACGTATTGTATCAGGCAGGAATGGGTGCAAGGCGGTCATCCGGGCACGGCAAGTGGACACTGCTGCTGTAACAGAGGGGAGGTGTAATATGGATCGTTTAGAAATAAGTCTCGGGGATTTTCTTAAAAATGCGGGCATCACAGGCCTTTCCTATGCGCTCGAAAATCACGGTGCGAGAGAAGGTATCGATTACGGGATCTCTGATGATAAATATACGTTCTGGATAGACCGGGCATTTGCACTGGATACTGACTGGACAGACGTATATTTCAAAGCCTTCGTAAAATATTTAGGACCAGAGACAGTACTGCCTGAAGTAGAAAAGAGGATTGACAGCTGCATCAGTAAACTGGAAAACGACAAATGGGAAGCTACGAAAGAAAACAGAGAACAGCTGAAGTATATAAATGATAAACTGTTGTCAAACAGCTACAAGGCAGGATTTGAAAACATAAAAGAGGCCGCAGGCAGTGATGAAGTAAAATGTATTGAAGCGTATGAACAGCTGAAAAAAGAAAAACTCAGCGACAAAATGGATGAAGAACTGCTGACTAAGAGATTGAAAGGACTCAAGGTTTTTCTTTCAAATGACATCTGCCAGGAAACCTTTGCGATGAAAAGCATCATATACAGCTTCATAAACAGATTTTGGGATGGAAAATCTTTTCTTCTTCCTGCAAATGCGAAGAAAAATATGAGAGAAATGTTTGCGAAGGATTTTTCAGTTCCGCTGGCGGAGTATCTGAAAACTGATCACAGCAGGTCTAAAGATTCATGCATAGAATGCGGCATGCCTATGGACAGCGGAGAAAAGGTCTCGATAGCCTTTATGAAAGAAATGGCCGATGATCTGATGAGAAAAAGATCTGCATTCTGGAACGGAAAAGTAGATGCGTATCTATGTCCGGTATGCGCATTCCTGTATGCGATGAGTCCGCTTGGTTTCCAGCTTATCGGAAATAAATTTGTATTTGTGAATCTGAATCACAATGTGAAAACGATTATTGACGTCAATAAGAAAATACCTGCGGCGGAAGACAGTTCGATGAAAAAAAAGGGTGAAAGATATCCGTCGTGGTTTGCCAGAGTGATGAACATCGTACTGCAGGATAAGACGAACGAGCTTTTAAATATACAGGTGATCATGAGAGGAACGAATGAGAGCGACAGATATGCGTTCAGCATAATAAGCAAGCCTGTACTGAGGATACTTAATGATAAAACGGTGAAAAGCTGCCTTGGAAAACTGGCAGAGCATCCGTTTTGCAGAATAGGCAGCGAATACCTGAATGTGTATGAGGAAGTCATAATGAATCTGCTGAAATACCGTGAACAGTATCCGCTGCTGAACAGGCTGATGAAGGCTTCGATAGAAAACGATAGTATGCTGGGAACGGCTTTCATGGTGTACTGCATCCAGCTGCAGCAGTGCCATATAAACGAGAACAAAGGAGGTAATGCTTTTATGAACAAATACAGGATGAGAGACAGCGGGTATGCTCTGCGGAAAAATCTGATGGAAAGCAGAGGGCTGACAAGCGATGATTTTCTCCGCGGAACTATATATCAGCTTCTCAATGCTCTTTCGGTCGGAAACGATAAAAAGTTTATAGAAATAGTAATGCGCATGTACTGCTCGAGCAGGCTTCAGATGCCGGAGGGATTCATATACATGATCGGAGATCAGAAGTGTTTCCAGGAAGACGGATATGCATTCGTACTGGGACTGAAGGGAAGTTATTCGGCAAAGACACAGGATGATGAAAAGGAGGAAGGTCGCGATGAATAGAAATGGTTTAACGGTAACGATGGTGTTTCTGGCAGAAAGTGCTAATTATGGAGAGGGAATAGGCAATATAACGTCCCTGAAAAAAATGACAAGAGGAGACAACAAGCAGTATACATATATATCCAGGCAGGCGCTCAGATACAGTCTCGTTCAGCAGATGGGATGGGACAAGACTCCGGTGGATGCCAAAAGCGGAGTAGTGCAGTTCGCACCATCTGCAACTATAGAGGAATTCCCGGAGATCGATCTGTTCGGGTACATGAAGACCACGGCAAAAGACGACAAGCAGAGCGGCGGCGCATCGACCAGAAATGCTGTGGCAAGGCTGAGCAACGCGATATCGCTTGAGCCGTACCAGAGCGATCTTGACTTTCTGACAAATATGGGGCTGGCGTCCAGGATCGATGCGGACAACGGGATAGCTCAGAGCGAGATACACCGCGCATATTACAGATATACTGTATCAGTGGATCTGGAACGTGTCGGAATAGACGGAGATATCGAGATCAGCAGTGAAGAGAAGGCAGAGCGCGTGAAAGTCCTGCTGGACGGTATTCGGTACCTTTACAGAGATATAAAAGGCCGCAGGGAGGATCTGAGTCCGGTCTTCATCATCGGCGGAGTGTACGAGAGAAAGAATCCGTTCTTTGAGAACAAGGTGAAAATCGAGAAAAACAGGCTTTGTGTTGAGATGATAAAAGAACTCACAGGCTCGGACAGCAGTATCGGGGGAAATACGTTCGCAGGCGTTGTCTCGGGAATGTTCGACAATGACAAAGAGATCAAGGACGTTCTGGGAGCGGAGACTGTGGGAGATGTGTTCGGCCATCTCAAAGAGGAAGTGGACAGATACTATGGATAGGGCGATAAGGATACAGTGCTATCAGGAACTTGCCAATTACCGTAAGCCGAGCAGCTTCATCATAAAGGAAACATTTCCTTTGCCGCCGTATTCGACGGTCCTGGGAATGATACACGCAGCATGCGGTTTTAAGGAATTCCATCCGATGAAGCTGAGCATACAGGGAACGAACAATGGAACGGTATCGGAGCTTTATACGAGATACTCGTTTACTCCGGGAGGGAAATTCGATAAAGCGCGGCATCAGATATGCATAAAGGATGGGAAGGAATACGGCATTTTCAAAGGTATAGCTAACGTGGAACTGATATGTGAAAACAGGATGGTCATACATGTCGTGCCGTCTGATGAGGATTTCGATACGGTGTATTATGCGTTGTGCAAACCTCAGCGCTACCCTTCGCTGGGCAGGTATGAGGACATGCTCGATATAGAGCGTGTAGATATCGTCAGCTTGGAAAAGAGAGACGAGGCTTTCACGGAAATGGATATATATGTGCCTGTTGATTCGGATGCAGATACAGAGGGAACAATGACAACTATATACACATTGACGAAAGAGTACGAGATAACGAAAAAGGGGCTAAGACGCTGGAAAGCTGAAGGCGGCAAGATCAAAGCCAAACTTTTTCCGGCAAACGAGTCGATAGGAAATGTGTATGTGGATGATTTCTCTGATCCGGGAACAGTGGTTGTGCTGGCATAACCGTATGATCCGGAAATGGATCATGCACAGAAGCCGAAACCGCAGGCAACTTCTGAAAGGAGGTCAGGGATCATATGGAGTACTATGCAAAATCAGAAGACCGGATCATTACAGGTAAGGAGAAAGATACTTTTTTGGGATCAGTGCGCGAGTTGAAGGAAGCATTACATGGCGGACTGGCTGACTGGGAGCTTGCTGCGATAGATAATACAGTTCAGAAGGTGAAAGCCGTAAAAAGCGAGCCGCAGAAACTGTTAAAGGATCACCTTGATGAAACAGTGAAATGCGCCGAAGAATTCTTTATTTATTATGGAAAGTATTTTTCAGAAAAAGAAAGAAAACTGATCATAACGGCCTGCAGATATCATGATGTAGGCAAAGTAAATGAAATTTTCCAGAAAATGATCACTGGCAAGGAGAAAATGAAGGCCGTGCGGCAGATGCCGCACGGTCACCTGAGTGCACTGTCGGTTTCGTGGAATGATTTTAGTAATATAGATGAGCGTTTCACTAAGGATGATTTCAAGGTGTTCGTTACTGCTGTTTATCATCATCACACGCGAGATGATGAGTATAACGCTAAAGATATTGATGAATATGCGGAAAAATACTATAACAAATACGCCCGAGAATTTCTTGACGACGATAAGTGGAAGTTTTCTGCTAGGAACATTAGGAAGGTCATATTCAGATTGAATCAGCCGTGCCGGAATGCAGATATAGATGATGAGCTATGGCGCCAGTATATCTTGATGAAGGGGATGCTGAACAAATTTGACTGGTCTGTGAGCGCCGGGTACAGTGAAGCGGAGCAGCATCCCGATCTGATAGAAAAGAGACTGAAATCAAGTATCGAAAAAAGCCTGGACGGTAAGTTCAGACCAGCGCAGGAATACATGCGTGAGCATTCTGAGGATAACCTTGTAGTGATAGCACCGACAGGGTCCGGCAAAACAGAAGCGGCACTTTTATGGCTCGACGGAGAAAAAGGTTTTTACACGCTTCCGATGATGGTCTCGTCTGATGCGATATACGACAGGATCCGTGAACGATATGGGTACAAAGAGGCGGCGCTGCTGCACTCGGGCAGTATGAAGAGATTCCTCAAAGAATCCTCGGAAAAGGGCGATGGCTACAGCCGCTATGAAAAGGCGAAGCTTCTGTCCGCACCATTAACGGTATGCACAGTGGATCAGCTGTTCAAATTCTCGTATAAAGCTGCAGGCACTGAAATATTTGCGGCGACGCTCAAGTATTCAAAAGTGATAATCGATGAGATACAGTCGTACTCTCCGCGCGTAGTTGCAGCGCTGATATATGGACTCAAGACTATATCAGAAATGGGCGGACGGTTTGCGATAATAACTGCGACTTTCCCGCCGGTGCTGAAAAAACTTATGGAAGAGCACGGACTGCATTTTGGTAAAGAATGCTATCTGCAGGATTTTTCAGGTGGATCAGAGCTGAAGAGGCATATCGTATCAGTGAGAGACGGTGAAATGGATATCGATGAGATACTGGGAAGCGCACACGGCAGGAAAGTGCTCGTTATATGCAATACAGTGCGAAAAGCTCAGAGTGTCTATGAATCGCTGCGAGAAATGGACGGTAATGTAAAGCTGCTGCACGCGGGTTTTATCAGAAAGCATCGTGATCTGCTCGAGAAAAGCATAATGGACTTTTCGATGCAGGAAGGTGCGGAAGGCATATGGGTGACTACTCAGATAGTAGAGGCCAGTCTGGATATAGACTTTGACATTTTGTATACGGAGATGTGTCCGATCGACAGCCTGCTGCAGCGCATGGGCCGCTGCAACCGTTCTGGCAGATACTTTCCGGAGCACCCTAATATCATAGTGCATGATACGAAAAACGGCAGAAAAACGATATACGACGAGGTGATCTATGACGAGTCGCTGCGCTGCATCAGAAAAATTACCGGTGGGGTGCTTTTCGAGAAAATGAAAACAGAATGCGTGAACGAAGTTTATGGCTCACCTGAAATAGAAAAAAGCAATTATTATAAAGAAATAAAGGAGATGCTCCGACATTTCGAAAAGATACTGTTTGCTGAATACAGCAAAAGTGAAGCGGATGAGAGTTTTCGAAAGATAAGAAGCACGACTGTGATGCCTGACAGTATATATGAGAAGAACCGCGATTGGATCGATGCCTGCAGTAAGATTTTAAGCGTTTCCCATGTGGGCGCAGAAATAAAAGCCATAGTAAACGCGAAGCTGGATGCACTGACTCTCAATGTAGCCTCGTATGACAAGCGCTACAGGAATGCGATGGATAAAGACCCGATCCAGGGAACTTTCATACACAAGATCAATGAAAACTGCGCCGGATACGACTTCGATGAGGAAACTCTGAGCGGCAAAGGCCTTTTTATCAAGGATGACGAAGAGCAGGAAACGTTTGTGATATGCTGATTGGCAGGAGGGCGGCTTATGGAAGAAAGAATCACAGGAATGATGATATATTATCATTTTGTCTGCAAGAGAAAACTGTGGTATTTTTGCCACGAGATAAACATGGAGAATGAAAACGAAGATGTGATGCTTGGGAAACTGCTGGATGAAAACAGTTACAGACGTGATGAAAAACATATAAACATAGACAATGTGATCAATATAGATTTCATAAAAGGACACCGTGAACTGCATGAAATAAAAAAGAGCAGATCTATAGAGGAAGCAGGGATCTGGCAGGTCAAATACTATCTGTACTATCTTGCACAGCGAGGGCTTAGAGATATGAAAGCAAGGATTGATTATCCTCTGCTGAAACAGAATCTGACTATAGAACTGCTGCCTGAGGATGAGCATGAACTTGAAAGTATCATTGAAGAAATCAATAAAGTCAGAAAGCAGGAAACCCCGCCTGCTTTTTGTGAGAAAAAAATATGCAGAAAATGTGCATATCATGATCTGTGCTTTATTTGATCGGAAAGGAGGGTCTGATGAAACAGAGTTTTTATGTTTACAGCAGTGGGGAACTGAAGCGTAAAGACAATACACTGCAGTTTACGACATACGAAGGAGAAAAGCGCGACATACCGGTTGAACGTATTTCTGATATATACGTCATGTCGGAGATGATGTTCAATACGAATTTTATCAATTACATATCGAAGTACGGGATACCGATGCATTTCTTCAATCACTACAGTTTCTATACAGGGAGCTACTACCCGAGAGAAAGTCTGCTGGCAGGACAGCTGCTGGTCAGACAGGTGGAACATTACACGGATGCAGGTAAGCGAATCGTGATTGCTAGGAAATTCATAGAAGCCGCAGCAGACAACATATACCGAAATTTGCGCTATTATAACGGAAGAGGAAAAGATGTCTCTGTTTACATGAGAGAGATAGACAGACTGAGGCGTGGGATATCATCAGCAGAAAAGGTCGATGAGCTCATGGGGATCGAAGGGAATATACGCAAAAGCTATTATTCGGCATGGAATATCATAGTGGATCAGGACATACGGTTTGAAAAAAGAGTGATGCATCCGCCGGACAATATGATCAATTCGCTGATTTCATATGTGAACTCGCTGATCTACACGAAGGCCTTGAGCGAGATATACAAGACTCAGCTCGATCCGACGATAAGCTATCTGCATGAACCGGGAGTGCGCAGGTACTCGCTCTGCCTGGATCTGACGGAGGTGTTCAAGCCTCTGATAGGCGATCGGCTGATTTTTTCGCTCCTGAACAGGAGGCAGATAACAGAGGACAGCTTTACGAAAGAACTGAATTTCATGCATCTGAAGCAGGATGCCTCGAAACTGATAGTCGCTGAGTTTGAAAAACGTCTGAAGAAGACGATCATGCACAGAGAACTCGGGCGGAAAGTTTCGTACCAGTATCTGATGCGTCTGGAAGCTTACAAGCTGATAAAGCATCTGATCGGTGAAAAAGAATATGAAGGATTCAGGATATGGTGGTGAAAAATGTATATTGTTCTGGTATATGATATAAGCAAGACTGATAACGGACAGAAGAGGTGGTCGCGCATATTCAAGATATGCAAAAAATATCTGACGCATATCCAGAATTCGGTCTTTGAGGGTGAGCTGTCAAAGGTCCAGCTGGAAAAGCTCAGACAGGAACTGAAGCCGCATGTTGACACCTCGCTGGACTCGATCATACTGTTCAAAAGCCGGCAGGAAAGGTGGCTGGACAAGGAATTCTGGGGTATCGAAGACGATAAGACCAGCTTCTTGATATGATTATCGACCTTTGTCGACCCCTGATAATGCAGAAAACGCAGCCAGTCGACAACCCTTGAAAATCACACGATCCGGCAGCTTTTACCGCAGTTTCTGCATACCTGTGGAAACCTGAAACACTTATTGATTCAAGAGGTAGACAAAATACAGCTTGGGAGTGTTATAATTAGAGGAGTTAAAGAGGGCGGAATTTAATAGATACATTGTGGAATGTAAATATTGCTATTGATCGAGGTGTTACATTTGCTCGTTATAATTTAATAGATACATTGTGGAATGTAAATTACAGCACTTATATCGATTACGGCGATGGTACTATAAAATTTAATAGATACATTGTGGAATGTAAAT
>CAVEWO010000020.1:0-11222 GCA_963619345.1 Bacteroidaceae bacterium | reverse complement strand
AAATCATACTGAAATGATGAAATTATCCCTTTACAACAGCATGTACATATAGTAAAATATATGAATGTAAGCCGCACGGAAAAGGTTTTTGAAAGAAAGCTCAGGGCTTTCTACCTGAAAAGGCGAGACTGGATAGAGGAGGTAAAAGTTTACATGTACGCAATTATCGAAACAGGCGGAAAGCAGTACAGAGTCAAGAATGGTGACCAGATCGCTGTTGAAAAGCTCAGCAATGTAGAAGACGGATCAAAGGTAGTATTTGACAAGGTGCTGGTAGTAGGTGAAGGTGCTGATGTAAAAGTAGGAGCTCCTTATGTCGAAGGTTCTGTAGTAGAAGGAAAGGCTATCGAAACAGGAAAAGGCAAGAAGGTGATCATCTTCAAGTACAAGGCAAAGAAAGACTACAGAAAGAAGCAGGGTCACAGACAGCCGTATACACTCGTAGAGATCACTTCAATCGATGGTGACACTACAGTGGCTGCAAAACCTGAATCTGCAGAAGAAGCAAAAGCTGCTAAGAAGCCGTCCTTAAAATCTATGAGAAAAGCAGAGCTTATAGAATTTGCTAAGGAAAACAACATCGAAATCGATGAAAAAGCTACTAATGCGGTAATGATCGAAACTATCGAAGCTGCATTAAAATAGTAAAAACAAAGTATTTAAGAATTCAAATGATATTGATATAGCGAGGAGGTGTCTGGTCGATGGCAAGTAAGAAAGGTGTAGGTAGCTCGAAGAACGGTCGTGATAGTGAGTCAAAACGTTTAGGCGTTAAGACAGGCGACGGTCAGTTTGTAAGTGCCGGAAGCATTTTAGTTAGACAGAGAGGAACTAAGTTCCACCCTGGCAACAATGTAGGAAAAGGCGGAGACGATACGTTATTTGCAATGATTGACGGAGCTGTCAAGTTTGAAAGATGTGGCAAAACAAGAAAGCAAGTAAGCGTATATCCAAAAGAAGCATAAACAAATTGTTTTGAGAGCCCCTATTTTATAGGGGCTTTACTTTTTTGATAAAGGAGGTTCCATGTTTGTAGACAGAGCCAGAATTTTTATAAAGTCAGGAAAAGGCGGAGATGGTGCTGTTTCTTTCAGAAGAGAGCCATTCGTGCCGGAAGGCGGACCTGACGGCGGAGACGGAGGAAAAGGCGGAGACGTTATTTTCCAGGCAGATGAAAATCTCAGAACTCTGATGGATTTTCGATATAAAAGAAAATACGAAGCGGAAAACGGTCAGAACGGAATGAAGAAAAAGAGATATGGTAAGAACGGCCAGGATCTCGTGATAAAAGTTCCTGTCGGTACAGTTGTCATCGACAAGGCTTCGGGTCTCGTGATGCAGGACCTGACAGAAAACGGTCAGTCCTTTATCGCTGCCAAGGGCGGCAAAGGCGGTAAAGGCAACGTGAAGTACACGACGTCCACTAGACAGGCACCGAACTTTGCGGAAGCCGGCGGGTTTGCAAAAGAACGCGAGATAATCCTCGAAATGAAGCTGATAGCAGATGTAGGGCTTGTAGGATTCCCTAATGTCGGAAAATCGACGCTGCTGTCTGTCTCCACGAGCGCAAAGCCGAAGATAGCGAACTACCACTTCACGACGATAGCTCCAAACCTTGGAGTCGTGCAGATATATGATACGAGTTTCGTGATGGCAGACATTGCGGGAATAATCGAAGGCGCACATCAGGGTGCGGGACTCGGGCATAAATTCCTGAAGCATATAGAGAGGACAAAAGTCCTCATCCACGTTGTGGATGTTTCCGGAAGTGAAGGCCGTGATCCGATAGAGGATTTTGACAAGATCAACAGAGAACTCGAGCAGTACAGTCCGAAGCTGATGAAAAAACCACAGATCGTTGCAGCAAACAAGATAGATCTTATCAGCGAAGACGATCCGAAATACCTGGAATTCAAGGAATATGTAGAGTCAAAGGGATACAAGGTATTCCCGATGTCAGCTCCGATAAACATAGGCGTGAAAGAAGTCCTGGCGGAAGCGGCAGAAAAACTGCAGAAGCTTCTTGAAGAACCGCAGGAAGACGACGGTTACGAGATGTTCGACTTTGAGGCTGACGAATACGATCCTGACTACAGGACGGTTTCAGTCGAATACGACGGCAGGAACTATATACTGAGCGGAAGACAGCTCGAAAAGATATTCAATTCCACGAACTTTACGGATTCGGGATCAGTAAGATATCTTTACAGATATATAGAAAAGAGCGGCGCACTCGACAGGATGAAAGAACTTGGCATTGAGGACGGCGATACGATAAAGATAAAGGACTTTGAACTCGAATATCTGGATGAGGAATATCTTGATCAGTTCTAGAAAACAGAGATTAAAAGATGAGCTGTTAAAACAAGCTGTCAAAAATAAATCTCAAGCAGAAAATCTTAAAGAAGGCGTGTACGAATAAAACGTCTTCTTTTTTTGTACCTTTAAAATATAGATAATATATGGAGGTGCAGATATGGAACGAAAGACACTTAAGAGGATCGTCATCGCGCTGTTTGTTCTTGCAGTCGTATTTTTTTCGGGGAACACACGTGCAGGCATGCAGGAAGAAGGCACGGCTTCGGCCGAAAGTATGATCAGCACGCTGTGCAGCGGAGAAGGGCTGCATGCTGCAGCTGTAAAGTGCGTGGAGACAGCGGCTTCGCTGACCGGGCGTGTGATCGAGACGGCGGGTTACATAGCAGGCGGGACATCGTACGGAGAGCCGATAGACGAAGAATTTTCCGGCGACAGCACATCGGTTTATGCAGTTGCGGGAGGCGAAGTCACGTCGGTCGGTGAGAACGAGGAGATCGGCAAATACATAAAGATCACGCACGGGGAAAAAGGAGAAAGCCTTTACGGAAATCTGAGCACAACAGGCGTGACGGTACCGTCCAGAGTGAAAAAAGGCCAGATCATAGGCACATATGAGAAGTCTGACGAAAAACAATTCTATTATTCATTTAAGGAATTTGAATGAGCTGCGGTATGTGGTATAATAAATTCATGTGCGCTGTAACAGCTGACAAGCATTGACGCGCAGCAAGGAGGCAATTGATGAAACACCCGACAAGAGAAGAATGCGAAGAACTTCTGGAAAAATACGGCACGCCGGAGCATGTGAGGAATCACTGCCGCGAGGTGGCGCGTACCGCATTCGTGACAGCATCCGCACTCAATGAAAAAGGATATGCTCTTAACCTTGAGCTGATACTGGCTGCAGGCCTTTTACACGATATAGCAAGAGTCGAAGACAGACACTGGGACGTCGGAGCTGATATCATGGAAAAACTCGGATATGAGGAAGAAAGCCGCATAATCCGCGTACATATGAGATATTCTCCGTTTTCACCCATAGCTGAAGTGACGGAGACAGATATGGTATGCCTGGGAGACCGTCTTGTAAAGGAAGGTACGTATGTAGGACTCGATTCCAGGATAGAATATATAATCGATAAAGCAAAGAGAAACGGTAAAGAAGATGCAATCCCGATCATACTGGGGAAAAAAGAAGATACGAAACGTTTTCTTGACAAAATAAGATCTGTTATAGGCATGACGGTTGATGAGTTGATGATGAACAACAAAAAATAGGAGAGCTGATCGAATGGCAATAGATAAGGAACTTCATAAGCTGCTCAGACGCGTGGAGAAACCGGCGCGGTATATCGGAGGGGAAGTCAATTCCGTGATGAAAGATCCGGCAGAGGTTTCAGTACGCGTAGGGTTTGCGTTTCCGGATACATATGAGATAGGCATGTCATATCTCGGGATGCAGATCCTTTATGATATACTGAACAAAAACGATGATATATACTGCGAAAGAGTATTTGCACCAGCAGATGACATGGAGCAGCTGATGCGGGAAAACGGCAGAGAACTGTTCACGCTGGAGACTCTGACTCCTATAAAGGAAATGGATATAGTCGGCTTCACGCTGCAGTACGAGCTCTGCTACACGAACATACTGAATATGCTCGAGCTGGGAGGCATACCGATCCGAAACGACCAGAGGGGAGAAGAATACCCCGTGATAGCTGCAGGAGGCCCGTGTGCATACAATCCTGAACCGCTGGCTGATTTCATAGATCTGTTCATGATCGGCGACGGTGAGGAGCTGTTTGAAAAAGTGTGTATCGCGAAGCGGGACTCGGCTTCAAAAAAAGAATTCCTTGAGACAGTGTCTCAGTTTGATGGAATCTATATCCCCGGCTTTTACGAGCCTGAGTACAATGAAGACGGCACCATCAGAAAAATCCACAAGCTCAGCGACAAGGCTCCGGACAGAGTGAGAAGAGCTTTGATCAGTGACCTCGAAAAGGCGGACTTTCCGGTAAAAAACGTAGTCCCGTTCATAGAGACGGTGCATGATCGTTCCGTAGTCGAGACTTTCAGAGGCTGTACAAGAGGCTGCAGGTTCTGCCAGGCGGGCATGATATACAGGCCGGTCAGAGAACGTAAAAAAGATACTATAGAGCGTATCGCAAAGGAGCAGCTGGCGAATACCGGACACGACGAGTTGTCGCTGCTGTCGCTTTCGACCAGCGATTACTCGAGATTTGAGGATCTTGCCACCGAGCTCATGGAAATGTGCGCAGCGCAGAATGTTTCGCTGTCGCTTCCGTCGCTCAGACTGGATTCATTTTCGTTCAGAGTGCTGGAGGAGATACAGGGCTACAGGAAATCAGGTCTGACTTTTGCACCGGAGGCAGGAAGCCAGCGTCTGAGAAACATTATCAACAAGAATATAACGGAAGAAAACATATACAGTGCAGTCGAACAGGCTGTTGAGCTCGGATGGAATCATATAAAGCTGTATTTCATGGACGGGCTGCCGGGTGAAACATATGAGGATCTCGACGGGATAGGCGAGATCGCACGAAACATAATGGATATAAACTATAGGATCAGAGGCAGACAGGGAGGCAGGTTCAGAGTGACCATAAGCGTTTCCAATTTCGTGCCCAAGCCGCATACGCCTTTCCAGTGGGCGGCACAGGACACTCCCGAAATGTTTAGGGACAAGCACACATACCTCACGAAAAAGCTTAAGATAAAAGGAGTAACGTTCAATTATCACGAGACAAACACGAGCAATCTCGAGGCTGTTTTCGCAAGAGGCGACAGACGAGTGGGAAGAGTGCTCGAGGCGGCTCACAGACTGGGATGCAGATTCGACGGGTGGACAGAGCATTTCAAAGCCGAGCTGTGGGATAAGGCTTTCGAGGAGACAGGCGTAGACCCCGACTTTTACTGCTACAGGGAGAGAAGCTATGATGAACTGCTGCCGTGGGATATAGTGGATCCGCTGATTACCAAAGAGTTTTTTATCAGAGAAAATGAAAAGGCTAAGAAAGAGCTGGTCACTCCTGACTGCAGGCTGGGATGTGCAGGCTGCGGCATGAACAGAGTCACGGAGTGCTTCAAAGGTGCGGAGTTTGATGTGCCGGCATCTGTAAAGCGGCAGTCGGCCGTACAGTCCCGGGTGGGGCAGCCGCCAGAAGGACAGCGATCAGAGACGCAGTCGTGCAAGGAGGTTTCAGATGTATAAATACGCAGTGAAGTTTTCGAAAACAGGCACGATATGCTATACGTCGCATCTAGATATAATGAGACTTTTCAATCGTACTATAAAGCGTGCAGGCATAAAGCTGGCGTATTCACAGGGGTTCAACCCTCATCCGAAAATGGTCTTCGCTCAGCCGCTGTCACTGGGATACACGGGACTGAATGAGTATATCGAAATAGAGACTACAGAGGATCACGAGCCGGGATATATAGCGGAAAAGCTGTCGGAGATCATGCCGCCGGGGCTTGATATAAAAGGCTGTGAGCGTATGGCGGAAGGCAGGAAAACTCTTGCTGCGATGACAGTCGCGGCGGAATACATGATAGAAATCCCGATTGCAGAGCCTGTAGACATGAGTAATGAAGAGATCGCAGAGTTTTACATGAGTCAGGACAGGATCATCACGCTGAAAAAGCAGAAAAAGAAAAAAGAGCCTGTGGAGATCGATATAAAGCCGATGATAAGGCAGCTGCGGGTTTTGCAGCAGAACGGTCAGATCGTGATAAACACGGTGCTCGATTCGGGAAGTATCTCTAACCTGAGTCCGGAGCTTCTGATAAAGACATTCGCTGAGAGGCTGGGCATAGATACTGACAGGAGCGAGATGGACGTGACGCGGAAATCGATATTTTTCGAGTAACGTGAAGATGGTAAAAACAGGAAAAAATAATTGACAAAAACTTCCAAACGCTGTAAAATGTACAGTGAAAGGGGGCTTGTTCAGTGAAAAAGATAATGGAGTATATCGGTGACAGAGAAAAACTTGCAGGGTTTGTAAAAGAGCACAGAGATATGCTGATAAGGGCGGTGCTGGTTGCTGGCGCGATCACTGCTGCTCTTTTTGTTTTTGCGTCATCCGGTGAAGATGAAAAGAAAGCTGATGTACTTGAAGAAAGTACGGTCGCAGTTGAAAATGAGACGGCGAAGATTGTTGTAGACATTGGAGGTGAGGTGGTATCGCCTATGGTAGTTGAGCTCGACGAAGGAAGCCGGGTAGGTGATGCGATAGAGGCTGCCGGAGGCGTCACAGAGAATGCGGATCTTACGGATATAAACCGGGCTGCATTCGTTGAAGACGGAGAGAAGATATACATACCGGCTGCAGAAATCGAAGGCGAGGGAGAAGAAGGGGATACATCTTCGTCAGGATATACGGTCAGCAGGGAAGACGGTAAGATAAATATAAACACAGCTGATTCCGTACAGCTGCAGGAGCTTGACGGCATAGGGCCTGCCACGGCACAGAAGATAATAGACTACAGAAAGGAAAACGGCAGATTTTCATCGATAGAAGACATAAAAAACGTTTCAGGGATAGGAGACAAGAGTTTCGAAAAGATAAAAGACAGGATAAAGGTCTAAAGCCTTGAATTCCGCAGATTATGAAGAAAAGGAAAACGCACATACAGAAAAGCGCAGCACGGACGGCAGTGTTCGGCTGCGCTGTACAGTCTTGTTACATGGAATCCAGGTGCTTTTTCAGACAGTCGATAGTCTCCTGGCTGATATGATGTTCTATCTTGCATGCATCCTCAAGTGCGGTCTCTTCAGAAACACCGATCTTCATGAACAGCGTGCTGAGGAGCTGATGTCTCTCGTAGATAGA
Source organism: Bacteroidaceae bacterium (assembly GCA_963619345.1). Lineage (GTDB taxonomy): Bacteria > Bacillota > Clostridia > Peptostreptococcales > Anaerovoracaceae > Lentihominibacter. The sequence continues at coordinate 4,044 of CAVEWO010000020.1, read as the reverse complement.
TTCAGCGATTTCCTGACCAGACTCTGTGAGGTGTATATGGTTGTCATCATCTCTCATGATGAAACCGTTCGTTTCGAGCTGTTTGAGCGCGATGCTCACACTCGGCTTGGAAAATCCGAGATAGTTGACTATATCTATAGCCCGCACGGTTCCTTTTTTCTGCTTCAATATAAGTATTGATTCCAGATAGTTTTCAGCTGATTCTAATACTTTCAATTTATCCTCCTAATTGTTTTTCTGTTTTACAGTATGCTTTCTTATTTCACAGCCGTTTCCAGAGCCAGCTTCATCATGTCTGTGAATGAGTTCTGACGTTCTTCGGCAGTGGCTTTTTCGCCTGTCACGAAGTGATCGCTTATAGTCATTATAGCCAGAGCGTTCACGTTGTTGTACGCGGCGTTCATGTAAAGCGCAGCTGCTTCCATTTCAACTGCCATCACGCCCATAGATGCCCATTTTTTCCACCAGTCTTCCTTGAGTTCATAAAACACGTCGCATGAAACGATGTTTCCGGCCTTAAAGGGTATGTCGAGCTCCTCGGAAGCTTTGCCGAGCTTTGTCAGCAGTTCATAGCTTGCGCACGGTGAATACGATCCCGGCACGTCAAACGCATGGATGTAGTTGGAGTCTGTCGATGCAGCCATACCTGCAACTATGTCCTTGACTTTGATATCCTTGTGGAAAGCGCCGGCAGTTCCTATCCTGATCAGGTTTTCAACTCCGTATTCGGTGATGAGTTCCCACGAATATATACCCATCGACGGCATGCCCATGCCTGTTCCCTGTACGGATACGGGAACGCCCTTGTATGTTCCTGTGAATCCCAGCATCCCGCGTATTTCATTGTAGCATTTCACATTCTCCAGATAGTTCTGCGCAATGAATTTCGCACGGAGAGGATCGCCCGGAAGAAGTACCGATGAAGCAATGTCGTTCTTATTTACAGCATTTATATGTGTGCTCATAAAAGCATTCTCCTTTTATATTATTCCGAATTCATTATAGTACAAGTATATCACATATGCAGATTTTATAAAACAGTTATGTCTTGAGAAGATTTATCTGTAATATTCCGGCGGCAGGCAGTATCTGAGCAAATCAGCGCTTTCTGTGTCCAGCAGTGCAGAGGCGCCTGAGGCGAAGGTGACCTGCGGGTATGTGTGACCGAAGCGTAAATTCGAGATAACAGGTACATCGCACGGGAAAAGCACATCGCAGAAAATTTCGTCCAGAGTACACTGCTTATGTGCGCTTTCACAGTCCGGCGGACAGTCTTCGAACGATCCGAGGACGATCCCGCCGCAGTCGTCGAATTTGCCTGCAAGCGACAGCGATGTGAGCATTCGGTCGATCTTGTAAAGCGGTTCGCCCACATCTTCGAGAAAGACAAGTCTGCCTCTGGTATCAGGCTCGAACGGAGTTCCCAGCAGAGACGCCATCATGGAAAGATTGCCGCCGGTGATCTGCCCGCGTGCTTTTCCCGGATGCAGTATATTTATGTGAGTGCCGGGAGGATCATGCAAAGGACCGCAGTCCGGCTGCTTGAATATATGTTTTTTCAGAGAGCAGAGCGTAAATCTGTCGAAGGTTTCGTAATCTGCGGCAGGCATCGGGGCGTGGAATGTGACGAAGCGGCATTTTTGGTTAAGAAATATATGCATGGCTGTGATGTCGCTGAAACCTGCGAATACCTTGGGATGCTTCGATATCATCTCGTAGTCGAGCAGGCGGAGTATCCTCATAGAGCCGTATCCGCCGCGAATGCAGAATATGCCTTTGATTTCGTCTGACCGGAATGCATCATTGATATCCTTTGCGCGCTGCTCATCAGTGCCTGACAGGTATCGGCTGCTTTTGCGGCACCCCGGCATCACCACAGGATCCAGGCCGACAGATCTCAGGGAGCGGACTGCAGTATTAAGCGTGTCAGGTGAAACTGCGGATGCAGGCGCTGCGAGTGCGACTCTGTCACCGGGGAACAGCGGATGGGGAAAGATAAGGTTTCTCATGACTTACCTCGTTTCGTTTTATTCATTCTGTTCAGGGAGCATCGATGCTGCTTAGAAAGGTGCGGGTGTTGGAATATTGCTGTCTTATGATTTTATGCAATAAAAAAGATGGGAGACACATCCATCTTTTTCTTTTGCTCATTGCTGTGCATTTAACTTATGCACTGGTGGGGACGGGTGAGACTTAGGCGTTAGCCTTGTTGAATCTCTTCGCTAATCTTGATACTTTTCTTGAAGCTGCTTTTTTGTGGATAGTGTGCTTTGCAGCAGCCTGCATAAGCTTTTTCTCTGCTAAAGCGAGTTTTTCCTTAGCTGTATCCATATCGCCTGCTTCGATAGCCGCATCAAATGACTTTAAGACTGCTTTCAGATGATTCTTGACCCTTCTGTTTCTTGCTGTCTTCTTGTCGATTACACGGATTCTTTTCTTTGCGGATTTAATATTTGCCATTTTAAATTACCCCACTTTCTTGATTAATATAGCTAAAATTCGCATCTATTAGTATATATGAATAAAAGCATCTTTTCAAGGGGAAAATCCTATAAAACCGCAAAACAGAAAAATCCTATAAAACCGCAAAACAGCGGGGAAAGAGGCAAAAGGAGAAACATATGAAATACAGGACGGATCTTGCACTGGAAATGAAGGAAATGATAGATGAGGAGAACGGAGGCGGCGAAGCTTCAGGCGTGATCGACGGTGTCGTCGTGACCGAAACGAGTCACGGAAGCGGAGTAAAGGTCACAAGGATAGAGATCACGAATGAGTCTGGCGCCCGAAGGATGGAAAAGCCCGTAGGGAATTATATCACGATAGAGGCTGAAGGAATAATCGAAGAGACCGAAGGCATCAAGGAAAAAGTCGAGAATGTACTGGCGGACGAGCTCGGACGGCTGATAAGATTCCACTATTATCTCAATGTGCTCGTCGCGGGACTGGGAAACAGCGCAGTTACTCCTGATTCACTCGGACCGCAGACGGCGTCCAGGATAAGAGTGACGAATCATCTGTTTGAAATGTTCGGAGCGGACGGCGACGATGAAATGGCGAGAGTCAGCTGCATTGCTCCCGGAGTGACAGCGGTCACAGGAGTGGAGACGGCGGAGCTGGTGAAAAAGGCCGCAGAACTTGTTGAACCGGAAGTGATAATAGTCGTGGACTCTCTGGCAGCGCGTGACATAAAGCGGCTGAGTACGACGATACAGATAACTGATACGGGCATATCGCCTGGAGCCGGAATGGGAAACAGACGGAAAGGGATAAACAGTGAAACGTCAGGTGCAAAAGTCATTGCCATAGGCGTGCCGACGGTCATAGATGTCACCACGGTGATAAGGGATGCGCTGGCAGGCGGTTCAGGCGGTGCGGAAGAGACCGAGGCATATATAAAGGAGCACGAAGCCCAGATGATCGTGACATCTACGGACATAGACACGATAATAAAAGATTTTTCGGATATAATATCAAATGGAATAAATAAAACACTGCACCCCGGCATATATTCGTAAAAGAAACTTCAGGAGGACAACTATGGAAAAGAAAAACAGGATGCTCTTCGTTGTGGCTGCAGTGGTGTTTATATGCTCTACTGTTTTTTTTCTTAAAACTGATTCTGCCTCTGCACTCAGATCGGCGTGGATAGATGAAAAAAAGCTGGGAGAGATATGCATAGGGCAAGTCACGAGAGTGGCGGATGCCGGCGAGGGAGAGCTTTCCGCGAAAAAAAACGCAGAGAAAGACGCACAGAGCACGGATAACGCCGGAAGCGACGATAAAAGCAGCGCAGAAAAGAACGATGCGGACAGCAGCAGGAAAACAGGGGATGAAAATATTGTCGTGACAGGCGATCCGCTCGTGATAATATATCACACGCACAGCACAGAGTCGTATATGCCGTACAGTGAGAGCAACTATCACCGGGAAGAAGAGGAAGGAACCGTACGTGACGTCGGGAATGTGCTGGAGACGGAACTGAAGAAAAAAGGTATAAATGTCATACACGACAGGACTTTACACGACAGACCGTCGTATAAC
>CAVEWO010000019.1:0-11335 GCA_963619345.1 Bacteroidaceae bacterium | reverse complement strand
GACATTGAAAATCCCCAGCGAGCTGTGCTCGACAGGGACTTTGTCTACAGTCTGAGACGATGAAAAATCGTCTTTTGTTTTTTTGCAGAAACATGGTTTTCGTCCTGTTTTGCCGTCGAATCATTGGATAATAACACGAAAACAACTAACTTGACACTAAACATGCACGTAGTTGCTGTTTTCATTTGAATAAACAGCAAGTTGTTGAAATGTTTTTTCTGAATGTTTAAAATGATATCTGTAATTGTTACTATATATTGTTTATTAAGGAGGAAAAAATGAGTCAACAGCAGAACAATCAGGTCGCTGATACAGGCGAACATGGATTGAAAAAGCATGACATCAAGGTTTCGACAGTAGTATTCATGATATTCTGTCTGGTAGCCGCAGGTTGTTACGGCATCGAGGAAATGATTCCTGAATGCGGTCCGGGACTGACGATAATCATGCTCTGCGTACTGCCTTTCGTATGGGGACTGCCTTTTGGTCTGGTAGCTTCAGAGTTAGGTTCGGTACGACCTCAGGAAGGTGGTTATTACAAATGGGTGCAGGAGGCCTTTGGTGAGTTCTGGGGCTTCCAGGCAGGATGGTGGAGAACGATCTCCATATACATCGATAACACGCTTTACGTTATCCTGGCAGGCGGTTACGCTGCATCGAGATGGGATCTCGGAAGTGTAGGTGAGTTTGCTATAAAGGCGCTGATGATAATCGTGTTCACATACATCAATGTCCGTGGAGTAAAGGACGTAGGTATCGTAAGTACGATATTATCGATTCTGGTAATGGTTGCATTCGGTCTCGTTGCCGTATGCGGATTCATGAACTGGGGCGGCGGCACGGATATCTCGTTCCAGATCACAGCTGAACCTGCAGAAGGAATCGGCGACTGGTTCTTCTACATAGCAGGAGGCATCTCGATCGGAATGTGGATGTACTCAGGCTATGAATCGATGTCAACTATCGCAGGAGAGGTTGCGAATCCTCAGGTAATACCTAAGGGAACGATGCTTACTATACCTCTCATCATGGCAGTATACATCCTGCCTACCATCGGTGGTCTCGGTTCACTCGGACAGTGGGAAAACTGGGGAACAGAAGCTGGAATGGTGGGATATGCAGATGTATGTGAAACATTCTGGGGTCCTGCAATGGGCGTGTTCTTCGTGCTGGTTGCGATCCTTGCGCAGTGCTCGATCTATAATACATATATAGCATCAGGTTCGAGAGGATTCTTCTCGCTGGCTGATGACTATCTTGCACCGCCGATCCTCGTAAAATGTGACAAGAAGCACGGAGTGCCTTATGTAGCTGTACTGTCTGTAGGTATCGTGAATCTTATCCTGTGCATGCTTCCGTTCGGATTCATCATCGTACTGGATGTATGCCTGCTGGTCGCTTCGTATATCATGGTATATCTTTCAGCTATGGTGCTTAGAAAGAGGATCCCTGCAGAGGAATACAAGTTCAAGGTTCCTGGCGGATTCGGATTACTTTCGCTTATATGCATCGTGCCTATCTGCGTAGCGATATTTGCATTTTTTATCAATGGTTCAGACTACTATCTGGGTGGAATGATAGGAATAATTTCAGGCCCTATCCTCTATTCCATATGGAGAAGGATGTACGGCGGCCTTACGAAGAAAGATCCGGTCGCTTATCCTCTCAATCCTAAGACTGGTCTCGGCGTTGGAGATACGAGAAAGATGGCGTTCCTGTTCTTCCTCATGACTGTTATGAATGTAATAGCATGTGTATTCATGCCTTGGTATGAAGGATGGGGAACTGCAGATGCATGGGAGTCGGACAACTACTTCGATGGAATACTTTCAAATGTAGATGTCGATTCGATCGTAGGTGTTATCGGAACAGGTCTGCATATACTCACTGCAGTCTGCGCAGTAGCATGCATCGTTCTGTACTTTGTTTCAAAGAAAGTAGAACCTGCAAAGGAAAAATAGGCTTTTAGGAACATTTCTTAAAACGCAAATAACGACCAAATGAATACAAAAAACGCATGGAGGCCGGTGCATTGACCGGTCTCCTGTTTTGTCAGAAATCGAGCATAGAATGACGTAAGGCCGAGACAGATGAGCATGTTAGTATGGCGCAAATGATGCCGATTTATGGAAAAAATCACAGTGACAGAAAACTAAATTGCCTTGATTTTTCAATGATTTTGCGGAACTTCTAAATTATGTGCAAACTATTTTTTAGATTATTCTGTATATTCGTTTTAACTTGATTATTACATATATATATATGTATAATAAACGTGTTAATTTATCTCACCAGTTATATTTTTATTAGGAGGATTGTATGGGCACTATACTTTTTCTTATTGGTTTTCCAATAATTATTGCCGTGATTCTTTTAGTAAGCAAAGAGGATAAAGTCAGGGATGTTGTGGTAAAATTTGCAGCTCTTGTAATTGCTGCCGCAGCTATCTTCGTGGCTGTCCAGTATTTCAAATCGGGCGGAGACACTTTCGAGCTCCACTACGAGGCTATAAACTATGTTATGATGGCTATAGAAGCACTTCTTGCGCTGTATATCATCATAATAGGTATCAGGCACAAGAAATATCTGGCCTCACTTTTTGCTGTAATTCAGACTCCATTACTCATATGGTTTGAACTTACTAAGGGTCACAGCATTGAAGTCCAGAACAACATGTATGTTGACAGACTTTCCGTGATCATGATATTGATCATAGGAATTATTGGTTCGTTGATAACAGTTTATGCGCTGGGATATATGAAGGATTTCCAGCATCATCACGCAGATGAAAAGGACAGAAGACCTTGGTTCTTCTTCGTAATGTTTATATTCCTTGGCGCGATGGTAGGTCTGGTAACTTCAAACAACATGATCTGGATGTATTTCTTCTGGGAAATCACCAGCCTTTCATCATTCTGGCTCATCGGGTTCACAAAGACGAAGGAAGCTACGAACAATGCGTTCAGAGCTCTGATAATGAACCTTCTCGGCGGTCTCGGATTTGCCGTAGGTATCGTCATTCTCGGTCAGGTGTTCGGAACTGTTGAGCTGAACACTATGCTCATGTTTGGACCGATGTACGGTGCATATGTTGCGATCCCTGCTGCATTCTTTGCATTCGCAGGTATCACAAAGGCTGCACAGATGCCGTTCAACAGCTGGCTGCTCGGCGCAATGGTGGCACCAACACCAACATCGGCATTACTTCACTCATCGACAATGGTTAAAGCCGGCGTATTCATGATAATCAAACTGGCTCCGGTACTCGGAATGAGCAACTTCGCAGGTATCATGACAATGATGGTCGGAGGTATCACTTTCCTGATGGCATCGTTTGCTGCTATCTCGCAGAGCAATGCCAAGAGAGTGCTGGCATATTCAACTATAGCAAACCTTGGACTTATCGTAACATGCGGCGGTATAGGTACGGCTGAGTCTGTATGGGCAGGTATCATGCTGATCATATTCCATGCGGTTACAAAGTCACTGCTGTTCTTATGTGTGGGAACTGCAGAACACAATATCGGAAGCAGAGATATCGAGGATATGGACGGTCTCTTTGTGAGAATGCCTAGGCTGGCAGCGTTCATGATGATCGGTATTGCAGGAATGTTCCTGGCACCTTTCGGTATGCTCATTTCAAAGTGGGCGGCAATGACATCGTTCGTTGATTCAGGGAACTTCATTCTTGTAGGAATAATCTGTTTCGGAAGCGCTGTAACAGCGTTCTACTGGATCAAGTGGATGGGTAAGCTTTCAGCTATTGTTGCAAATGAAAAGAACATACAGCAGAATGTACATAAGGAAGAATGGTTTGTACAGGGGACACTGGTAGGGCTTACTATTGTGGTATGTCTCATATTCCCTCTAATTTCCATGTACATGCTCGTTCCGTATCTTGAAGTCGTATTCGGCGGTCTTGCTTCTACAGTACTTTCGTCGAACAACATGATAGTAATGGTTGTTATGCTGGTAGTACTGATACTGATAACAGGGTTCGGTTTTGGAAAATCGAAGAAAAAGATCGTTCCTATATACTTGGCAGGTGTAAACGAGGGAGACAACAGAACTTACCGCGGATCTATGGGTAAGGATGTATCGTACACTCTCAGAAACTGGCATATGGAAAAATATTTCGGTGAAAAGAAGATGAACCTTGTAGGCGGCATACTGACGACTGCAATGCTGGTTATCGGTATAGGTATGATGGTCGGAATTCTTGTAAGTCTGCTGACGGGAGGTGCTGCATAATGATTATTAAGTCAATAATAGCTGTAATTGCATACCTGATCCTGGCTCCTTTTGTGGGAGGATTCCTTGCAGGACTGGACAGAAAGCTTTCGGCAAGAATGCAGCGAAGAGTAGGTCCTCCTGTACTTCAGCCGTTCTATGATGTTTTCAAGCTTTTCGAGAAAGAAAAGCAGACTGTAACGAGAGTACAGGATTACTATGTACTGATTTTCGTCATCTTCGTTATGGCGTCAGGTGCTATATTCTTTGCAGGTGGAGACCTGCTTCTCGTGATTTTCACACTCACAGTGGCAAGTGCGTTCCTGATCGTTGCGGCGTTCTCATCGAACTCGCCTTATGCACAGGTGGGAGCAGAACGTGAATTGCTGCAGATGATGGCGTATGAACCTATGGTTCTGATGACAGCGATAGGATTTTACATGTACTTTGGAAGCTTCGCAGTAAAAGATATCCTCGGCGGATTACCGATGCCGTTCTTCCGTCTTATCGGTATCTTCATCGGATTCGTATTCATCCTGACTATAAAGTTCAGAAAATCACCGTTTGACCTGAGTATGTCACATCATGCTCACCAGGAGCTGGTAAGAGGTCTTACGACTGAATTCTCAGGAAGAACTCTGGGATGGATCGAGATCTCGCACTGGTATGAAAACGTATTCCTGCTTGGATTTGTATTCCTGTTCTTTGCCAACGGCACTGTATGGGGAACTGTTATAGGTGTAGTTGTTTGTCTGCTGACTTACTTCTTTGAAGTGCTCATAGACAACTGCTTTGCAAGAATGAAATGGCAGTTTGCTTTCAAATCGACATGGATTGTGGCGCTCATATGCGGCATGATAAATATTTTCGTATTGTATCTGATAGTATAAAGGAGGTGTAGAAATGTCATATATTACAAAATCACCGTGGGTCATACATTATGATGGCTCCAGCTGTAACGGATGCGATATCGAAGTCCTGGCATGTCTTACACCTATGTATGACGTGGAAAGATTCGGTATCATAAACACAGGAAACCCTAAACATGCGGACGTGTTTCTTGTTACAGGATCTGTTAACGAACAGAATAAAGACGTTGTAAAACAGATATACGAGCAGATGCCTGAGCCGAAAGTCGTTGTGGCTGTAGGCATATGCGCATGCTCGGCAGGCGTATTTAAGCAGTGCTATAATATCTTAGGCGGTGTTGACACTGTTATTCCGGTAGACGTTTACGTTCCGGGATGTGCGGCAAGACCGGAAGCTATCATAGACGGTGTTGTAAAAGGCCTTGCAGTTCTTCAGGAAAAGAGAGATAAGCTCAAGAATGCGGAAGACATTGAAGTAATCGCTGAAGAAGAAGCTGAAGAACTTGAAGAAATCGCTGAAGCAGGAGAAGAAGCTGCAGAAAAGGAAGCAGAAAAGGCGGAGGAAGCTGCAGAGGAAGAAACTGCTGAAGAAAAAGAAGCTGCTGAGGAAGAAAAAGGAGGGGAAAACTAATGCGCGAAAGAGTAGATGTACCACAGAACTTCACGCCGGTAGAACTTTCCCAACTTTTGACGAAAGTTAAGGATTTAAAAGCTGAAGGATACAGATTTGCACAGGCTTGCGCAACTGTCGTAGACGATAAGATCGAAATTCTCTATTCGTTCGACAAGGACTACAGCCTGCTGAACTTAAGACTGGTTATTTCACCGGAGGAAGAAGTTGAGAGCATAACAGGAACGTATTGGCCTGCATTCATCTATGAGAATGAGATGCACGATCTGTTCGGAGTTAAATTCATGCATATGGAGCTTGATTATGAGGGCAACTTCTTCAAGGTTGCAGAACCGACTCCATGGAATCCGAAGAAATAGGAAAGGAAGGTAATTAATATGGGTAAGAAAACTATAATTCCTTTCGGACCACAGCATCCGGTACTTCCGGAGCCTGTTCATATCGACCTGGTAGTCGAAGATGAGACAGTAGTGGAAGCCATTCCATCTATCGGATTTATCCATAGAGGACTGGAAAAGCTGGTGGAAAAAAGGGAATATACCGAAATGGTATACGTTATAGAGCGTATCTGCGGTATATGCAGTTTCGGTCACGGATGGGGAGCTGCAGCATCGATCGAGGGAGCTATGGATATCAAGATCCCGGAAAGAGCAGAATACCTCAGAACCATACTCCATGAGCTGTCAAGACTTCACAGTCATCTTCTGTGGCTGGGACTCCTCGCAGACGCATTCGGCTTCGAGAGCCTGTTCATGCACTGCTGGAGAATAAGAGAAACTATTCTTGACATTCTGGAAAGAACTACAGGCGGCAGAGTTATATTTTCCATCTGTAAAGTCGGCGGTATGAGAAAGGATATCGACAACGATACACTCAAAGAGATCGTGGAAACATTAGAAGAAATAAAGGATGAGATCAAAGAGATCACAACTGTATTCATCGAAGACGATTCTGTAAAGAACAGAATGTGCGGCGTTGGTGTGCTTTCAAAAGAAGATGCCATCGAGTTATGTGCAGTTGGTCCTGTAGCAAGAGGATCCGGTGTTGATCAGGACATGAGAATGACCAACAATCACGGAGTATATAAAGAACTGGACTTTGAACCTGTGCTTGAAGAAGCAGGAGACTGCTATGCAAGATGTAAAGTCAGAATCGGTGAGATATTCCAGTCGATCGAACTGATAAAGAAAGCTGTAGACAAGATTCCTGAAGGACCTGTGGACGTTCCTGTAAAAGGAAATGTTGAAGGTGAATTCATGGTAAGACTTGAACAGCCTAGAGGTGAAGCATATTACTATGCAAAGGGTGCAGGCACGAAATTCTTACAGAGAATGCGTGTCAGGACGCCGACCAACATGAATATTCCTGCATTAGTTAAGATCCTGCAGGGCTGCGATCTTGCTGACGTGCCTATGATGGTGCTCACGATCGACCCATGCATCAGTTGTACAGAAAGGTAGGTGAGAGTTAATGGGAGCTTTTAAATTTGCAAAAACAGTATTAAAAAGCGCATTCAAGAAGCCTGCAACTCTCATGTATCCTGTAGTGGAAAGAGAATGGCAGGAGAGAACAAGAGGAAGCATCGACATCGATGCTGACAAGTGTATACTTTGTGGTATCTGCGGCAGAAAATGTCCTGCAGATGCTATCAATGTAGACAGAAAAGGCGGGAAGTGGGAGATCCAAAGAATGCAGTGCATACAGTGCGGAGCATGCGTCGAAGTTTGTCCTAAGAAGTGCCTTGACATGAATCCTAAGTACACTGAGCCGGGAGTAGAGAAAGTTGTCGATTCAGTGGATGTAGAAGTCAAGAAGCCTGAACCTAAAAAGGCTGCGGAGAAACCGGCAGACGGTGAAAAGAAGGCAGAAGCCGCATCAGGTGAAGACAAACTCACATGTGATCTGGATGTATGTGTATATTGCGGGCTTTGTGCAAAGAACTGCCCTTGTGATGCTTTAACGGTCGACAGAAAAGAGAAAGTCTGGAAAGTCGATGAAGATGCGTGTGTTAAATGCGGAGCATGCGTTGACAAGTGTCCTAAAAAGTGCCTTTCACTGTAAGAACTGTGGCCGTACCAGTTACGGGATCGCACGAACAGCGGTATCAGCGCAGGCACTATCATCATATACGCATATAAAAATGTAAGTGATACGGAAATATGCAGACAGGCAGAGTCCTGTTTGCATATTTTTATAACGCAGGAAATATCTCCTGGAGATATTTCTGGAGTTTCAACGCTCACGCCTGCTTTTTTGCGGAAAAATCTTGACATTGACACTGCTGTAATATATAATTATTTAGCGACTTTATGTAAATAATCAATTAAGGGCAGAGGCTGCTCTTACTTTTAAGTTAAACGGAGGACAGATAAAATGAGAGTAAAGGTTACACTTGCATGCACAGAATGTAAGCAGAGGAATTACAATACGGTAAAGAACAAGAAGAACACTACTGACCGTATAGAGATGAACAAATACTGCAAATTCTGCAGAAAACACACACTTCACAAGGAAACGAAGTAAGGGAGAATTGCCATGGCAAAAACGTCGAAGGGTAAAGGCAACAATACCACCACAGTCAGACAGAGGGCTGCTGCAGCATCTACCCGCAAAAGGAAGAAAGGAAGCATAAAGGAATATTTCAAGGGCGTAAAGCTCGAGATGAAAAAAGTAGTATGGCCGACAAAGAAAGAACTCGGATCTTTCACAGCTGTAGTACTTGTTACTTGTGCGGCTTTTGCAGTTGTATTTTGGGCAGTTGACACAGGCGTACTGGCAGCTATAAAGGCAGTATGTTTCTAAAGTGTGCAAGATAGGAGCTTAAAGATACAATGTGTGAAAACAATGAAGGTAAAAAATTAAACCTTGAAGAGCTGGAAGGTCTCAGGGGTGACGGCGAAGCCAAATGGTATGTGGTTCACACTTATTCCGGTCATGAAAACAAGGTTAAAGTGAACATCGAGAAAATCGTTGAGAACAGAGGTATGCAGAACCTTATTCTGGACGTGATCGTACCGACGGAAGACAGAGTTGAGGTCAAAAACGGGCAGCGTAAGGTGAAGACCAGAAAGATGTTCCCGGGATATGTTCTTGTAAAGATGATAGTGACAAATGAATCCTGGTATCTTGTGCGAAACACGCAGGGTGTTACAGGCTTCGTGGGTCACGGCTCGGATCCTATTCCGCTCACTACAGAGGAAGTGAGGAGAATGGGCATCGAGAAAATATATATCGATCTGGATATCGATGTCGGCGATACAGTGAAAGTTATCAACGGGCCTTTTGAAAACTTCATGGGAGTTGTTGAAGAGGTTAACATGGAAAAGCAGACGCTCAAAGCCAAGGTGTCGATGTTCGGAAGAGATACGCCAGTAGAGCTGGATTTTGCTCAGGTCGACAAGATCTGATGAGATCGGCTTTCATATTAAATCTATGACCCCGTAGGGGAATAACAAAGAAAGGAGAATAACAGTAATGGCTAAGAAGATCGAAGGTTATATTAAACTTCAGATTCCTGCCGGCAATGCAAACCCTGCACCTCCTGTTGGACCAGCTTTAGGTCAGCACGGCGTTAACATTATGGATTTCTGTAAGCAGTTCAACGCTAAAACACAGGATCAGCCCGGAATGATAATCCCGGTAGTAATCACTGTATATGCAGACCACTCGTTTTCATTCATTTGCAAAACACCGCCTGCAGCAGTATTACTCAAGAAAGCAGCAGGTCTTGAATCGGCTTCAGGTGAACCTAACAAAACTAAGGTTGCAACTCTTACAAGAGCACAGGCTGAGGAGATCGCAAAGACAAAGATGCCGGATCTTAATGCAGCAAGCCTTGAAGCAGCAACAGAGATGATCAAGGGTACTGCAAGAAGTATGGGAATCGTTATTGAAGACTAAAACAGAGTGGGAGACTGCAGAGATCGGCGATCTGTTCGACGGCGAATGGTGACGATCAGGGATGCGGTTGCGAATACCACAAGGAGGAAAGAATGCCTAAAAGAGGAAAGAAGTATCAGGATTCTGTAAAAGAATTCGACAAAGCTGAATTGTTTGACGTTGACCAGGCTATGGAAATCGTCGTAAAAAGCGCAAAAGCTAAATTTGACGAAACAGTTGAGCTTCACGCAAGATTAGGTGTTGACGGCAGACATGCCGATCAGCAGGTAAGAGGCGCTATCGTGCTTCCGCACGGAGTTGGTAAAACGAAAAAGGTTCTGGTATTTGCAAAGGGCCCTAAGGCTACAGAAGCAGAAGAAGCCGGTGCTGATTTCGTAGGAGCTGAAGAAATGGCTCAGAAAATCCAGAACGAAGGCTGGTTTGATTTTGATGTCGTTGTTGCGACCCCTGATATGATGGGTGTTGTTGGTAGATTAGGTAAGATCCTGGGACCTAAGGGACTCATGCCTAATCCTAAGTCAGGCACAGTTACTATGGATGTTGCAAAAGCTATCGAAGAGGTCAAGGCTGGTAAAGTTGAATACCGTCTGGACAAAGCGAACATCATCCATACACCTATAGGAAAAGCTTCGTTCGGACCTGAAAAGCTGGCAGACAACTTCAATGCACTTATCGGTGCTATAATAAAGGCTAAGCCTGCAGCAGCAAAAGGTCAGTATCTGAAGAGCGTAGTTGTTACATCTACTATGGGACCTGGAGTGAAGATCAATCCTTTAAAACTGGGTTAGATCTCAAACGGAACAGAATATTATAGACCGTAGACAGCGAGGAGCTGGCACTGATATCACAGAATATGCCGGCTTTAAACGGAGACCTCGCCGAGGTACAATGTAAATACATTTGCCTTGCTGTCATGCGGACAGCAAGGCTATTTTATAGCGTACCTGAAAAAAGATTCTTTAGAAAGGAGAATGCGCGATAATGAAAGAAGCTTACAAACAGAAGCAAGTAATAATTGACGAAATAAAAGACAAGTTTGAAAGAGCGACATCTGTTGTAGTTGTTGATTACATCGGAATCACAGTTGCAGAAGCAGATGCTATGAGAAAGAAACTCCGCGAAGCAGATGTTGACTACACTGTTTACAAGAACACACTGGTTAACAGAGCTATCGAAGGCACTGAGTACGAAGTGCTGAAGGACACTCTCGCAGGACCAAGCGGATTTGCATTCAGCTATGATGATGCTACTGCACCTGCAAGAGTTCTGGATGGAGCTATTAAAGAATACAAGAAGATGGAATTCAAAGGTGGTATCATAGAAGGCGAATACTATGATAAAGATGGTATCCAGCAGCTCGCATCGATTCCGTCAAGAGATGTTCTCATTTCAAAATTTATGGGAAGCATCCAGTCGCCGATCGCAAACTTTGCAAGAGTGGTTGCACAGATCGCAGAGCAGAAAGAAGCGTAAACGCTTATTTTGCGGCGTATGGATGGGCGAACCTTTGCAGGAAGAGCAGTATGCATGAGCGTATGAAGCTTTTCTGCTTACAGGCTCAACAGAAGTTATCGGTATAGGTGTATACTGAAATAATTATAAAGGAGAAATAAAATGAACAAAGATCAGATAATTGAAGCTATAAAAGAAATGTCAGTTTTAGAGTTAAACGAGCTGGTTAAGGCTTGTGAAGAAGAATTCGGCG
>CAVEWO010000018.1:0-11439 GCA_963619345.1 Bacteroidaceae bacterium | reverse complement strand
TGCATCTCGATATTCAGGATCTCGTTTCTTTGAGTCTCCGCCAGTATATCCATCACAGACTGCTTTTCCATGCTCGTACTGCCTATCGTCATCGGGTTCAGGATCTTTATTGACCTGATCGGGTCATCACCCCTATCGAGTATAACATTGAGAAAAGCCATCAGCGCCTGCTTTGACTTCTCATTCTCCTGTCCGAAGACCACCTTGAATACATAATCGTTCGTAAAACTGAATTCCTTTCGATGTGTAGTTCTGAACTGCTCCTGCAAATAATTTTTATCCATCACTCTGCCTCTTTTTTACATTATTTTCCTTTTTATTCTAAGGTATTTTCAGGAATCAGTCAATTCTTTTTTTGTAAATATTTTACATTTTATTTTAGCGCGGATATCTCATGCCTGTACGTGTCTGACTTTGCCGGCAATAGGTTGTGCAGGACTTTTTTCAAAGATAGAATAATACATAAGAACCAAGCACTCTAAGCACTCACCGTAAAACTCACAAAAATAAGCACCTCCCATCTCGACGTTTCCGCCCCATGGAAGGTGCTTTATTGTAAGTAAGCTAGTGGTAATTTATGTCTTATCTCATGTAAAGACCGCCGTTGATGTCGATAGTATTGCCTGTCAAGTAATCAGATTCCTTCGCCAGCATAAAAGCTGCAACATCTGCTACCTCAGCTTTCTCACCAAATCGTCTGAGCGCAAGCACGGACATGTCATACTCAAGGTTTTCTGTCATCTCTGTCTTGATAATGCCAGGGGACAGCGCATTGACATTTATGCCATACGAACCAAACTGCTTGGCCATATTTTTAGTGAGCGCCATAACCCCTGCTTTACTGACAGCATAGGATGCTGATACTGATATCCCCCCTGTGAAACCAGAGCTTGATGACATATTCACGATCTTTCCGAAGTTCTGTTTTTTCATTCCCTCAATAACAGCATTTGTGCAGTTTATCATGCCAAGAACATTAACTCTGAAGACTTTGAGCCATTCTTCTTCAGAAATTTTGTTCAGAGGCACTGCCGGATAACATATACCTGCATTGTTAACAAGTCCGTCGATCGTTCCATACGACGATTCTATCGCAGCTACTGCCTGAAATACATTTTCTTTATCTGCAACATCGATCACAGTCCCAGTGATCAGCGTATCCTGTCCGCATTCTTTTCTAAGCTCCATCACTGCACTGTTAATCCTTGCCTGATTGATATCACTTATGATTATATGCAGCGTTTCTTTTGACAAGCTCTGCGCTATAGCATATCCAATACCCTGTGCGGCGCCTGTTATGAGAACTCTTTTGATTTTATAGTCCATTACAGTCTCTCCTACTTGTCCATAGCTACAGGAGGAGGTGCCAGTGAGCAAAGCAGTACCAGCGGCTCATTGCCTGTATTTTTTGTATAATGCGGCTCACCGCCAGGCATGAATATTGAAAGCCATGGTTCCAGCTGTATATCTTCATCGTAGCTGCCAAGCCTCATAAGTCCTGTGCCCTGAAGAACGAAATATGCCTCTTCATTGTCATGGCTGTGGAAAGGAAGCTCTTCTCCCGGATTTACAAAGCATATAGTAACGCCTACATGTTTTGAATTATTTATTGTAGGGTGCACAAGTCTTCTGCAAAGTCCGCCGACTCCTCTGAATTCCTGACCTTCAGAAACACGCATAACCAGTTTGTCTTTCTCAAGCTTTGTCATTTTAATCACCTCTCAAATCTAATCAATGCAGTTTCATCTGCAAATTTAAGTTACCTGATCTGCAAATACATGCACATCGTCATTTGTATGAGTTATCCGAACAGATTTACAAGCACCAGTGACAGCGGCTCACAATATGTACATATAAACAGCGAGACTATCATAACCGCTATACACTTATACAGCCACTTGAACATCGATTCCATCTTGATATGACCTATTTGGCAGGCTACGAATGTATTTACGCCTACAGGAGGTGTGCACTGCCCGATTACAAGGTTCATTACCATGATCAGACCAAAATGTATAGGATCTACCCCAAGTGAAGTTACTACCGGCAGGAAGATAGGCGCCAAAATGATAATGGCCGCCAGAGTTTCCATGAGCATACCTACGATCAGCAGCAGGATGTTTATCAGAAGCAGGATTATGATCTTGTTGTCTGACAGTCCTGTGATGAATGTAGCAAGCTTTCCAGGCAGCTGTTCCATAGTCAGAACACGTCCGAATGATGTAGCGCATGCAACCAGTACAAGTACTGTTCCTGATGTAAGTGCAGTCTTTGCAAATACTCTAGGCAGATCTCTGAATTTCAGTTCTTTGTAAACAAAGATACTGATTATTATAGCATAGTCAGATGCGATGATAGCAGCTTCTGTCGGTGTGAAGATACCTGCATAGATTCCGCCAAGGATGATAACTGGAACCATGATAGCCCAGACAGCGTCTTTGAAAGCCTTGCCAAGCGAAACATTTTCCATCTGCTTAGGCTGTTCATACTTCTTCTGTATTGAAGTGTTGATAAGCGCATCAGGTGTACCATATTTATATTTTTTGCATACAAAATGTGAGAATATGATGAGTATGATTGCAAGCAGTATTCCAGGAATGATTCCTGCGAGGAACAGATCC
This sequence comes from Bacteroidaceae bacterium, assembly GCA_963619345.1. Lineage (GTDB taxonomy): Bacteria > Bacillota > Clostridia > Peptostreptococcales > Anaerovoracaceae > Lentihominibacter. Next base: position 8,818 of record CAVEWO010000018.1, on the reverse strand, counting down.
GTAATAGATACTCCTGCGATAACTCCATACATTATCAGCGCAATGCTTGGCGGGATAAGTGGCCCTAATGCTCCTGCCGCCGCTGCTATAGAGCATGCGAAAGTTTTGTCATAGTTATCCTTTTCCATAGCCGGAATCATGATACCGCCTATGCATGCAACCGTTGCAGGGCCTGATCCTGAAATCGCCGCAAAAATCGCACTTGCAAATACTGTGATTTTACTTAGTGCCCCTGTTGATCTCTTCATCAGAGCCGAACAGAAACCTATCAGACGCTGTGATATACCACCTTCGAGCATGATATCACCTGTCAGGATGAAAAATGGAACAGCCAACAGCGTGAATGAATCGACACCACTGAAGAATGACTGTATTATCAGATCCACCGGTAATGTGGAGAACATGAAAATGTATAGTACGCTGGCAACACCTAACGAAATCGCGATTGGAACGTTAAGCAGCAGCATTACTACGAATATCAGTATTACTATTAATCCGCTCATTTTATACCTCCTTCGTTAGACTCTTCCAGCATTTCCATCACTTCATCAGCCTCTGTAGTCTCTCCAAGTTCCGGATTCTTTACCATCTTGCACGTGAGCTGTATAAGTCTCAGTGACATCAAAGCATGTCCTATCGGAATTGACGCATACATATATGCCATCATTACTCCCAGACCCATAGAAACCTGGTGGGATGCATATATATCCATACAGTATCCGCAGCTGTAAACAGTTATTACAACAGCATATACAAGGAATATCAGATTGCCTAGTATAGGTATGTATTTTCTCACTTTCTTAGGATACAGATTCTTTACAGCATCAATCTTTATGTGCGCATTTTTGTATATCGCATATGATGCCGACAGATATACCAGCCATATGAATAGATATCTTGCGAGTTCCTCAGACCACGAATTCGTATGGTGGAATACGAACCTCATGATGACCTGATATGTCAGCAGGATCAGAATAGCTATCAAAACAGCAACAGACAGCCATTCTTCCATGCGATTGATCTTTTTTTCTTTCGTTTTCATCAGTACTTTCCTTTCGTATATTTGAACACTGAAAGTGATCATCTTATGTCACCGTTTAAGGTGTTTCTGTTTGTTACTTTTTATTTTTTAAAAAAGCCTTGACTTCGTCTACCGTTCCTTTGCCTGCGATATCGCTGTACTTATCATATACTTTCTGGCTCGCATCCTTGAACTTCTGAAGTTCTGCGTCGTCATACTGTATTACCTTTGTTCCAATATCAGCAATCGCTTCAAGAGCTTCCTGGTCATATGCTTCCTCATATCCTCTTACTGCCTCCAGATAGTCTACCATACACTCATCAAATATCTGTCTCATATCGTCCGGCAGATCATTGTACCATTGAGCATTTACGAGAGGTACATGAAGAAGCGCTGTAGGTTTTGTCACACCGAGATAGTCTACTGCTTCTGCAAATTTGTCGGATACGAACAGTCCTGTCGATGTCATCATACCGTCCACAGTACCCTGCTGCAGAGCTGTGAAAGTTTCACCATAGTTTACTATAGTAGCGCTGGCACCAAATGAGTTTACTGTCTCCATTTGGAGCTTAGCTGACAGCGTCCTTATCTTCTGACCTTTATAGTCTTCGAAAGTGCTGACATCCTTTGTTGATCCTATCGAGCACCAGCCTAAGCTGTATCCGCCTATAGCCTTGATACCTGCAGCCTTTTCGAGCTGGTCAGACCATTCCTTGGCCATATCACTGTCCAGTACATCGTAGAAATCCTCATTTGTCTCAAATAGATACGGATAGTCAAACACATTGTATTCTTTTACGTTTCCGATTGCAGCCAGTGATGATGTAGGGCACGACGTCAGCTCTACTATACCCTGCTGCACTTTCTCTGCGTTTTCAGTATCAGAGTTTGATATACATTTGTTTCCGTAAATAGTAACTTCAAATCTGCCGTCTGAACGCTTTTCGAGTTCATTTTTCAGATAAACCCAGCCTTCATGTATAGGGTCAGATTCTGAAGCGATATGTGATATGTTCACGATGATTTTTTCATCGTTTCCGTCTTTTTTTCCACATCCTGTTAATGAGCCCGCCACAAGTGCAATGCACATTACCAGAGATATGAGTAAAATGCTTTTTTTCATAAACACTTCCCTCCTAAAAGTAGGATAACTGCTAGTTCCTAAAATATGGATTTTCCTTTATTTCATATATCATTCCAATATTGCTGTCTTCAGCATAGAAGCATCGTCTGTAACCGTTCATCTCATCCTCCGTCTCGGATTCAAATACTATACGGCTCTCCTGCTTTGCAAAATGCTCTCTCCAGTGATCATAGTCATCCACGCTGAAACATATATGATGCAGTCCCTCTTTCCCCGATTCTACGAAGTCCTTGTGGACTCCTTCTCCGGAAACCGGCTGGATGACTTCTATGATGCTTCCGTTTTCCATTGTTATCATTGCGATTTTTAAACAGTAATCATAAGTTTCTGTTCCATAGCTCCAGACTCTTGAAGGTCTGAATTCATACGGTTCTCCACTCTTTATTCCATAAACTTCTTCAAATCGCTTTATCGTTTTCTCTAAATCTTTAACTACAAAGCCAGCATGGTGCAGGCCATATTCCTGTAACGTCTTCATAATACGCCCTCCTTGTCCGCTTAAGGATGCAGCAGCACCTTTATACAATTAAGATGTTCTGCTCTGTCAAACCCCTTCTCCCAGTTTTTGAAATCAAACTTGTCTGTAATAAGCGGCTTGACATCGATTTTTTTCAGCTCCATGAGTTTAAGCACCCCGACCCAGCTGCTGTTCAGGTGTCCAAAAGCTCCTTTGACTGAAAGCTCCCTCATCGGAAGAAGTCCGTAATCGATTGAAATATTTTCTTTTGTCAGACCCACCTGCACAAGACTGCCTTTTTTCCTCAGACAGCGCAGTGCCTGCGATATGGCCACGCCTGCTCCTGAACAGTCAAAAGCATAGTCAGCCATTTTTCCATCTGTTACCTTTGTTATGTACTCTACTACATTTTTCTGATCCGATACAATGGTTTCTATACCCAATTTTTCTGCAACATTGAGTCGGAACTCATCATGGGACGTTCCGGTAAGTATGACCCTTGCACCTGTACTCTTTACAGTCTGTGCCACAAGCTGGCCTATCGTTCCCGGCCCAGTAACAAGTACCGTATGGAACGGCTTTATCTCCGTGTAGTCGAATACCGCATGGAAAGCTACCGCAGCAGGTTCACACAGTGCTGCTTCTTCGAGAGAAATGCTATCCGGAACAAGATGGACTATCTCTTCTCTTATCGCGATGTACTCTCCCATCGCACCGTTTGTTCCGTAGCCTATTGACAATCTGTCATCGCACATCAGGTAATTTCCCGACATACAGTATTCGCATTTTCCGCATACGATACCTGCCGTTTCTGAAATTACCCTGTCTCCTGGTTTGAAACGAGTAACGCCTTCACCTACAGCTTCTATGATTCCGCTATACTCATGTCCCAGAATAACCGGCGGATTACATCCGAAATGTCCGCTTCTTATCTTCAGATCAGTACCGCAGATCCCTGCGTATGCAACCTTTATCAGAACCTGTCCGCGTTTCGGCTGCGGCTTTTCCGTATCCATGTATGAAATCATTCCCGCTCCGTACTCAGTTTTAATTATCGCTTTCATTTAAACCTCCTTCCTAAATTTATAATGGATATACTGCTTGCAATATTCCCAAGCATATTGCCGGGCATGCCCGGTACAATAACTTTGCGACACCCTATATCATTGCAATTTCCATACCATTATTATCAGGAAACCCTATATAACTGTCTTTTGTTTTTTATTATTCAGTAGACATTATATTACAAAATACGCTTTTTGTAATAACTCTGGACATATACGCTTTTTTAAAATATCAATCGACATATGTGTCACACAACGGCAACATCCGTGTCATATATGTCACGCGTGTCAACCATGTCATTTTTTCATGTCACGATTACGGCGAATCATTTCGAAATAATGTGACAATTTATCATGATTATTTATTTTACCATATATACGAAAAATGCCATCCAGAAAACAAAAATATAGGTACGGAAAATCATTATCCCATTAGCGGTCGCTGGCTCCGCACCTAAGCACAGTTGCTTTCTATCATTAAAATTTCTATCCAAACGATTTTACATAAAAAAAATCTGCCATTTTAGCAGATGCTTTTATATCAAAAAACACAACATCCCGAAGCCTGCATCCTGCTTTGACTTCGGTTATCGACCAGTACTGCCGTTGAATATGCACATTTTCATTGAAGAGGGAGGATTGATAACTGCTCTCTTTTAAGACCCTTAAATAACCTCGGGAAGGTTCTGATAAACATTACCCCCCCCCTGGGTTTTTTGAAATTTCCTGAACTCCTTAGATATCCTTGCAGAAAAAATAATCCGGGATAGCTTCCGGAGATATCTTCAGTACATGTTCCGCCAGCCTCCTTATTTCATCCATCGTGAATTCTTCATGACCACAAAGTTTCAGAAGATATGACTTTTCAGAAATATGAAGGAGCACGGCTATATCTATACTGGTAAATCCATTTCTGCAGGCAGCGTCAAGAAACTTCCTATAATTGAACTTGTATACCATTGCCTTATTTTTTCTCCATATATAATCAGCTTTTCTAAACGAGTCATATAAATTTTACCTCAAAAATTGACAAAAGTCAATTCTGCCGCTGCAGTGTCAAAGCTGAAGTAATCTTGACTTTTTTAGTAACAGCACCAATGTGTGTTATATGTACTATTTAACATTGTTTATATATCCATTAAATTAATCTAACGCACAAAAATAGCATCTGAATTATTGCTATTTTTTAGAATTAATATTATAATTATACAGTGTTCAAATAAAGATAAGGGGAAATTGCTACTATGGGAAAATCGACTTTTGCAGAAAGATTAAATGCGATAATCAAAGAGCAGAATATCCGTCAGATCGATCTTTGCAAGAAGACCGGCATAGGCAAGAGCGCTATGAGCCAGTATCTCAGAGGTTCTTTTGCGCCTAAACAGCAGAAGCTGTATGATCTGGCTGCTGCACTCAACGTTTCAGAAGCATGGCTCATGGGCTACGATGTGCCGCGCGAACGAAAGATCGTGACATCTTCCGAAGCGGAGGGCGCTGATTCATTCTACTATACGATTCATGACAACAGCATGATAGACGCATTCATACCGTCAGGAGCAGTGCTTCTTGTACGCAAGCATCCTTACAGTGCGTCTGCTGAAACTCGATATGAATCAGGGCAGATCGTTTGCTTTTCATACAAAGACTCACCGGATCAGATCCGAGTGTTCTACCGTCAGGACGATTCTATCATCCTCGCGGCAGCCTCTCCGGATATCAGTGCGTTCCCGCCTGTTGTATGTACGGAAAATGATCTTTCAGACGGTACACTGCAGATAAAGGGCGTTGCATCCAGGATTATCATAAACCTGTAAAAATCTGTATTATTCGTATATTCTGCATGCCTTGGCGTCAAATGTAAATCTGCAGCGCATTTGGTATGCAGTACATATTATTGTGCTTTCCGTGAAGCGGAGAGTTTTTCCATGTAAAAAAGCAGGCGCTTCTGCGTCTGCGCTTCATACTGCCCGTCTGCCCTTTTCAGACCGCGGGCTGCTGCTTTGCAAAACGCTGAACGCCTGCTGTATCATATTTTATCTATGCTCAAGGATTCCCCTATTTTCCAAATGATATGTCGATATCACCCAGATCGTTTACTATATTCAGGATATTCTGACCGCTTCCTGTCGATACCCTGCCTTCATGAGATGCGTGATGCCCTGTCCAGTCATCGTCATCATCATCGCCATCCCAGTCATAATGATCCGAATCGATGCTGATCTCGCCGCTTTCAGCCTGCGCATCTATAGTATACAGGTCTCGTGCCAGCGACGTCCTCAGCTCCAGATCGCCGTAGGCCAGATACACTTCTGTAGTACCGCTGAACTCTCCCTGCAGGTCAACGTCACCCATCTGGCTCTTTACACTAAAACCGCTGCTCTTGATATTCTCACCCTCTATATCTCCGTATTCTGAAGTGAGTGTTATGCTGCCGCATGTCACGCTGCTCATATCTATGTCACCGTAACCAGATGCAAGCGTCAGGCTGCTGCAGTTGACATCCTGCAGTTCTATATCTCCATTCTCTGCGGCGATCGACATTTCATCCAGCGTTACACGGCTGACATCCACGTCTCCGTAATCAGATGTGACATCGAGCTTTTTCATCGTTTCATCCGGCACTGAGATCACAAGCTCCGGTGTGCTGTCATCTGAAGCCAGATTCACTACCACTCCATCATTGAGTCTGCTGGCATCTACGGTAAGCACTCCGTCCTTCACACTGTATTCCGGAGCGCCTGCGTTCTTGTCATAGCTTATCCCTCTGCTGCCGCTCTCTGTACTTCCCGCAACGGTGACATCTATACCGCCTATTACGCTGATAGAATCAAAGTCTCCGGCATCGCTTATGTCGATGTACTCCATGTCGGCATGGCCCGCTCTCAGCCAGGTGTAGCGTTCGTTCATCTTGCCGAGGAAATTCAGACCGCCGGTAAGAACTCCCGCAAGCGAAAGAACTATTCCTGAGCCGACAACGATCGCACATATTATAAAAAATCTTTTCATTCCTTTACTCATCCTTCTCACCCTCCTTTTCTGCAGCTTCCTGATCTTCATCATTCCTGTCTGCGGATTTGCTGTCTGCAGCTTCCTGATCGGAGTTTGCTTCCGGTCCATCCTCCGTCAGCACCTCTGCTGCCGCTTCTGCAGATTCTTCGGAAGCGGCAGCAGCTTCGGAAGCGGCAGATTCTGCGGAATGCGGCTTCTGATCTTCATCTAAATCGCCGGCTGTATCTTCCCCTTGGTATCTCCATTTTTTCTGCTCGCTCTTGTCCAGCATCTTGCGGATACGTTTTCTCTCGTTTCGCTTTCTTGCGGCCTTTACAAGAGCATTGACTCCTGCCCTGACTGCCAGGAACAGCAGCGCTCCCATCGCCGCCATAAAGCCCAGCGCACCTGCTCCGATACCTACGAATATCATCGCCGTCGAAACCGATACCGGGACCGCCATAAATCCTATGATGATAAATGCCACCGCACCCAGAACACAGCCTGCAATGCCAGCAAACAGACTGATCACACAACCTGCCAGCGCGATCAGTATCGCTATCGCCAGAGCCCCCAGTGCGATCGCCAGCGGTATCGATACGGGCGCCGAACATATTCCCAGTATCACATACCAGACTGCTGAGATCCCTTTCTTGACCGTCGGTTTTTTGTCTTCATCAAACAGTTTCATCGCATATTCAGATTTGATCTGAGCTGCGACTTTTTTCGGACTGCCAAGCTGCTGCAGCACCTCTTTTTCATTTTCACGACCGGCGTCATCAAAATACTCCTCGTAATATTCAACGGCCGCTTCTATCTCCTCCTGCGGGAGTCTGGAAAGTTCAGATCGCAGTTTTTCTATAAATTCTCTCCTCTTCATCTTTTACTCCTTCGCTTTCTTAAAATCTAAAAATACATCTATCGCATTCTTGTAATCCATCCACTGGCAGCGGTAATCCAGCAGCTTTGCTTTTCCCTCCTCGGTTATCGAGTAGTAGCGTCTGTTCCTGCCCTGGTACGGCTGATCATATGTCCTGCACAGATTTTCCTTCTGCAGCCTTCTCAGTACCGGGTAAAGCGTCGACTCCGACACGGTTATGGCTTTTTTCATCGACTGAGTTATCTCGTAGCCATACGTGTCTCCTTTTTCCAGGATCGCCAGCGCACATGCATCCAGCAGCCCGGATTCGATCTTGAAACCCATATTCGCCTCTCTTTCCGTTTATAGTCATTGTCTATTGCCAATAGTCTGCACTCTGCAGACTTTATGTTTCTGTATAATATCATTTGTTGATTAATACTATACATCGTATAATATTATTTGTCAACAAATTATTTCATGATTTTTGATATGTAAAGCACAGGCGTACTTTTGTCCGCATGTTCTGCAGACTTCTCAGCACACTTTTTAGTAAAATGCGGCAATTCTCCGGCTTTTGAGTATAAAAGCGGGCATGATAAAAAGAACTGCAGTAAACGTCATACTGCAGTTCTTATACTCACTATTTACATTTTCGTGTACATAGTATAAAAAATCCGTAGATAGCCAAGTGAAATTCAGATCATGCAAAAAAACGGGCATAAAATAGCGCTGTGTTTTATACCTGAAATCATGAATCAACAAAAAAGGCACTAAAATCTGCGCGCGGCGGAGGCGATATATGCTCTGCCATGATCTGTGCGCAGCGGCGCGCTCTATATATGCTCTGCCGGGATCTGCACGCGGCGGCGCACTCGATATATGCTCGCCGGGATATGCGCGCGGCGGTTGCGCATGCGCTGCATGCTTCGTCCCGACCTGTGCCATGCCTGCCGGGATGCATTTACGGCAAGGCTCGCTGACCACTTACTGCCGGGCTGACTGCTACGATCCGATCATAGAACGTATCACTGTACGCATCTCTTCGGGATCGCTGATCGTATTAGTGCGGCGGCGCATGGCTGCGGCGCCGTGCATCCCTTTGATATACCATCCGATGTGCTTCCTGATCTCGCGTACCGCGATGTGCTCGCCTTTGTACTGTGTGATCAGATCAAAGTGTCTGAGCAGCATAGCGATACGCTCTTCGTCGGTCGGCGGATCGGGCAGGCCGTCACCTCTCCAGAGCGACGCAGCATCCCTGAATATCCACGGGTTCCCCAGC
>CAVEWO010000017.1:0-11525 GCA_963619345.1 Bacteroidaceae bacterium | reverse complement strand
CCGTCTGCCAGTGCGTTGTCAAGAGCGGCATCGAGAGCCCAGAACAGATTTACGTTAGGTGTGTTAGGAGTCTGGTTCTTGTCTCTTGCCGAGATATAGTGCTTTGCAAGATTGAGGTAAACGTTTTTGCCCATCTCAGGTGTGAGAGTTTCAAAAGCATCTATCTTTCCGCAGATGTATGCTGAACCAGGGTATGCTCCCAGGCACTTTCCGCCTACTGATGTCGCGAAAGTGATATGGAAATCAACGACGTCTATGAGTTCACCTGCTGCTGCAGATACGCAGTCAACGAAAAACCATTTGTTGTACTTGTCAGCGAGGTGTCCTACTTCTTTTACAGGATTTATCATTCCTGTCGATGTTTCGTGGCATACCATTGCAACCACTTTGATTGCAGGATCTTCCGCCATCATTTCCTCTACCTTGTCCATCGACGGTTCTTCTCCCCAGGGGAATTCGCAGTCGACGAGAGGAATATTATATTTCTGTATTATCTCAAGAAGTCTTTCTCCGAAAACACCGTTTCTGATCAGCATTACCTTTTCGCCTTCATTGAAGATCGATGAAAGAACTGTTTCATTTGATGATGTTCCCGATCCTGAAATGATAACTGATCTGTAGCTGTCATCTGCCTTGAACAGCTTATTGATCTTTGCTGTAGTCCTTGCAAACAGATCTTCGAATTCTGCTCCTCTGTGGCAGATATCATAATGTGTCAGTGCCTGACGTACGTTTTCTTTTACCATTACAGGTCCCGGACTGAATAATTTTGGTGCGCTCATAACTACACTTCCTTTCGATTTTTCGATACCATACTATTTCTATTTTTATAAGTTTTCAACGATCATGGTCTGCAAAGCCGCCATGATCTGCCGGTCTGCGCGAAGCAGGGCGCGATCCTGTCTTGTCTTCACCGCATCCTGCGTATGCTCTGCTATTCGGATATCCTATTCTTCCGACCAGTTCTTCGCTCTTTCAACAGCTCTGTGCCAGTTGTAAAGAAGCGATTCTCTTTCATCGACGCTCATCTTCGGTTCATATCTATTCGCAAGCTTCCAGGTTCCTTCCATCTGCTCTATCGAATCAAACTCGCCTGCGCCGAGTGCTGCCAGCTGTGCTGCACCGAGTGCTGTAGTGTCCTTTATTTCCGGAACATCCACAGGGATTCCGATAAGGTCTGCCTGGAACTGCATGAGGAACTTATTCGCTGCTGCACCGCCGTCAGCCCTGAGAACTGTTATCGGCATGCTTGCATCCATGTTCATCACGTCCAGATTATCCTTTACCTGATATGCCGTCGACTCGAGTGTCGCTCTGACTATATGCTCACGCGTTGTGCCGCCCGTGATGCCTACCATAGTACCTCTGGCATATGAATCCCAATGCGGTGCTGCGAGACCTGAGAATGCAGGCACAAAATATACTCCGCCGTTGCTGCCTGCATCGTATGCCATCTGCTCTGTCTCTGATGCACTGTTTATTATCTTGATACCATCTCTGAGCCACTGTGTAGCCGCGCCTGTTATATATATGCCTCCGTCGAGAGCAAACGACATTTTATTGTTGAGTCTCCATGCTACTGTAGTGAGCAGACCGTTCTTCGAATATACTGCCTTGTCACCTGTGTTCATCAGCATGAAACATCCTGTTCCGTATGTACATTTTATCGATCCCGGTGTGAAGCATGCCTGACCGAACAGTGCTGCCTGCTGATCGACTACAGATCCTGAGATCGGAATGGAGGCTCCGAGAAAGTCAAGCGGGTCTGTATAACCGAAAACAGTCGCACTGTCGCATATTTCAGGCAGTATCGATTTGCTTATTCCGAGAATGTCGAGAATCTCTTCGTCCCATTTTCCGTCATGGATGTTGAACATCATGGTTCTGGAAGCCGTAGAGCAGTCCGTAACGTGCACCTTTCCATGAGTCATCTTCCAGATGAGCCACGTATCGAGTGTTCCGGCAAGCGCACGGCCTTCCTTTATCTTATCTTTAACCCCTTCTGCATTATCTATTATCCACTTTATTTTAGGACCGCTGAAATAAGAGTCTGCCATAAGACCAGTTTTCTCTCTTATCAGTTCTCCGTGTTTTTCCGTAAGGTCATCGGCATATCTCGCCATCCTGCGATCCTGCCATACGATCGCATTATAAAGCGGCTCTCCTGTGATCTTATCCCACATCATCACGGTCTCGCCCTGGTTGTCAATTCCTATGCAGCTGACCTGATCTGCGCTTACACCGCCGATGCTGAGTGCCATATCCACTGATTCGATCACCCTCTGCCAGATCTCCATAGGATCGTGTTCGACCCATCCCGGCTTCGGGTAATACTGTTTGTGCTCTTTGTAACCTCTTGCGACCACGTTCCACTTCTCATCGAGAAGAAGTGTCGTTGTCCCCGTGGTTCCCTGATCCAGTCCGATATAATACTTTTTCTTCAACATGATCATTTCCTCTTTTCTTGTTTTCATCATTATTTATTCAAATGGAAATGTAATTTTCTATCTTGTCATACGGTAGCCTTTTGAACATGAATTTCCTGAACTCTCCCGATGAACATCTGAGAAGTTTACGATATGTCCTGTTCATGTGCGCATGATCGAAAAATCCGCAGTCTACCGCGATGTCAACCAGCAGCTTTTCCCGATCCTCGAGGATCCTGTCCATAGATGCCTGCATCCTTATTATCTGCGAATACAGTTTCGGCGACATCCCCACGCATCTGTCGAACATCTTGCCTATATGTCTCGAAGTAAAACCTGTCTCTTCAGCAAGCTTTTCGATCTTTATGTTTCCCTGATTCTGAAATATCCTGTCAGTACAGTATCTTACCAGATATTTGTCCTCCTCCATGTGCATGTGGATCCTTATCTGCTTTGAGATCAGTCTGACACGCTCTGCCAGCTCGGTCTCTCTCTCAAGCACGGAAAGCATCTGTTCACCCCACGGTATGCCATCCTTCAGTGAAACAGACTTGTTTGTGATACTGTCCGCACCACCATTGATGAGTGGATATCCGGCGCCCGGTATGAAACGGATGAAGATGTACTTTTCATGCGGCTTTATCTCCAGCTTTCGTATCTCATCTATGACTCCGCATATGTATCCGGTTATCTCACCTTCATGATTTCTGAACACCATACTCATGCAGCCGTCCGGAACGATCGGCAGTATCTGGGAATGTTCGGTAACCGATTTGATGTAAAAGATATCGGCAACTGTGGTATACAGCGGATGTCCAAAATTTACATCTATCTTCTCGACCTCGAATCCCGTGTCGTCAAATATGAACGGTTCATACTGAACTCTCGCTTCAGTAGGAGCCAGGTACTGTTTCTGGCTTATTACAAATGACATTTTCCTTCGCTTTCACTGTTTTTTACCCTGTAAAACTGATGGCGCTATACCGATTAGTAAAAATCAGAACGCCTTTTTATTTCACCTATATAATAGCACTGTGCATTTCCTTGGTCAACTTCTGTTTTTTCCTAGCGAAAATTGTTTCTGATATCATACAATAAATCTCAACAGGAGGAGATTTTATTATGCAGGTATTACAGGGTATGGATCCCGATAAAATGATAATAATTTTGCCATCAGCACTTATTGCGATGTATCTGATCATCAGCCTGCAGAAAAGGCTCTGCGGCGGAAGCAATCCCCACATAGGACTGATACTCCCGGCGATATGCTTTGTCGCTTCCACAGTGCTCGCTGTAAGGCCTGTGATCGTGACCGCAGAGGAGATATCCGGCGGACTCATACTGCTGTGCCTCAGGATGTGGCTCACATTCAACATCGCGACGCTGGTGTTCCTGTTTCCTTATTATATGCGCATCAGAACGATGCGCACTGAAACAGTTTCAAAAAAGTCTGCCGCTGACTGATACGGCGAAGCCGGCTTTTTTCTATTTATTTTAATCTATTTTATTTATTAAGGAGGGTATTCTTATGGAAAACAATGCAAAGGCCCAAACGCTAAACCGATCGTTAGGGCTTGCAGAATGCGTCACTACTACAGCCGGTGCTGTAATAGGCGTTGGTCTGTTTACTGTTGGTTCGCAGATCGTTGGTCTGATGGGCGGTACTGTAATCATCGCATCACTTATTTCATTTATCCTGATCCTGTTCCCATGCGCAATGTATGGTGAAATGGGTGCAGCTCTGCCGCTTGCAGGTGGTACATACTCTTTCGCTAAGAGAGGTATCAATTACCCTGTGGCTGTATTTGAAAGCTGGAACTACACTCTTGCCCAGGTCGGCATCGGAGCATCGGAGGCAATGGCTTTCTCAAACTATTTCTTAAGACTGTTAAAAGCACTTGGCTGCAACGTTCCTATCGATAACAACGACTATTCGCTTATCGATTTCTTCCAGGGAGCTGTCCCTGCAGATGTATTCCTGTGGAAGGTACTGCCTGCTATAGCACTGTTCATTCTCTTCACACTTATATCTTACAGAGGAATCGAGATGAATGGTAAGACACAGAACTTCTTCATGTTCTTCTTCTGGGCATGCTCACTGGTATGGTTCGCAACAGTTATCGCAAAAGCAGACTTCTCAGGTGTTACTGAGATGGTTGCAGGCGTAGGAATCCCTGCAGGCGTCAATGCATTCGCTCAGGCTGTACTGCTCGTTCTCTGGTGCTTCTTCGGATATGAAACCATCGTTGGCATGGGTTCTGAAGTAAAATTCCCACAGCTGACTATTCCAAGAGCTCTGCTGATCTCGCCGTTCTGCGTACTCGCAGTAAACCTCTTATTCCAGTGGTTCCTGTGCGCGCTGACTCCGTCTCAGCACGTTCCTGACCTTTACACATCAGCTGCTCCGTATGCGGAAGCAATGCAGTATGCAGGCATCGTTGGTCTGCCTCTTGTTATCCTGTGCCTGGGTATCACACTCGGCGGAGACTTCTCCACAATGAACCCTTGTATCGCAGGTCCTGCACGTTATATGTACATAATGGCTGAAGATGGAAACTTCCCGAAATACTTCGGAAAAGTACATCCTAAATTCAAGAGCCCGCATCGCGCAGTAGTTCTCTGCGGAATACTTGGTATCTTCTTCATCCTTTCCGGATCGATCAAGATCGTTGCTATGATGTGTTCGTACAACCAGATTCAGGCATATATCATCGGATTCCTGTCGTTCCTCGGACTTCGAAAGAAAGAACCGAATCTCAAGAGACCTTGGAAGTGCCCTGCAGGTACGTTCGGTGCATGGTTCAGTATCATATGCTTCGCACTGCTGCTGATACTCGCATACGATCCTGTTGCTATCTGGTATAATATCGTTTGGGATATACTTGCTATCCTGTACTATCTGGTATTTGTTCGCAAGAGACCTATCCCTCAGGAAGCTATCGATGTAGAAGCTCTTACACTTGCTACTGCAGATCCTACTCCTGAAGAAAAGGCTAAGCTCGACAAACAGTACAAGACATGGAGAATAGGTGCTTACATCGCAGCTGCAGTTGGTATCTTACTGTTCGTATTCGCATGGATATTCTAATCAACAGATAGATATAAGTATTAAATATGACTGAAAAAGAGCCGTCATCAAACTGACGGCTCTTTAATAACTAACAGAAAGCCTGTCTCACACGGGCTCCAGATATGATTCAAACATCAAAAGATCGCAGAATACAGAGGTATTTAAAATGAGAAAATTTATAGGAACTGTATTATTCATATTTCTGATGATACTGGCCACCGCAGGCCTTGCTGCATACGTGATGCAGGAGGCCTTCAAGGAACCGATCACATTCAAAGAGTTCTTTGAAATGGTCTTTGGCAATTAAACCGTCAGGCTTATGCAAAGCTCCCATTTGTCAGACCGCTTAAATGCACATGGTCAGGGGCTTTTATTTTATGCAGCGCCTTTTTTATACCATTATACAGCAAAAGACCCCACAGGCTGCTCTGCGGGATCTTTTGCTTTTATATCATGTTATTATATAATAAGGTATCTGTCGGCATTTTTTATATCACCAGGCGTTTCCTACCCCCAGAGTTCTTCATCAGAAGGCACATAATTGTCCGGCATATATCTTGCAATCCTTGATACATTCATGAGATGCTTGTAGTCGAGATTCTCAGAGATACTGTTATGTCCCCATGAACCGCATCCCAGAGTATTCGTAGGCGCGAGACCATTGTAGAAGCTTCCGCCTGCACTGCTTGCCGATACCTGATTTATTACAAATCTTGAAGCACAGAGCTCTGTTCCGACATATTCTATATGATCCTCTGAATCCGAATGGAATGCCACGCTGTGACCCTTTCCATCTTTTTCAAGATTTTCTCTTGCGATATCAACGCCTTCCTCAAGCGAGCCATACTTGTAAGCTGCGATAACAGGCGCCATCTTTTCTCCGCCAAGAGGATCCGTAAGTCCTGTTCCTTCTGCTTCAACAACGATTATCTTCGTATCTTCCGGCATATCTATGCCTGCAAGCTTTGCAATGCTGCTGCACGACTGGCCTACCGAGTGTCGGTTAGGCTTTCCATCCTGAAAAAGTGCATTTCTTACTTTCTCAAGATCTTCCTTGCCGCTTACCACGTAAGCTCCGTTTGCCTTGAATTCTTCTATAACTTCATCATAATCGTTCTCGCTGCAGATAACTGACTGCTCTCCTGAGCAGATTATTCCGTTGTCGAATGTTCTGCCTGCTATGATCTTCGGCACTGCTTCCTTGCAGTCATATCCTTCGTCTATGATACACTGCACGTTTCCTGCACCTACGCCCAGAGCCGGTCTTCCGGAACTGTATGCTGCGCCTACCACTCCTGAACCGCCTGTAGCGATAACGACATCTGCAGATGCGATCAGGTTCTTCGTATTTTCTCTTGAATGCTGGTCGATGATCTGGATGAGGTAATCAGGATAACCCAGTTTTTTAAGCTCTCTGTTGATCAGTTCCACTGTCTCTGTGCTGCATCTGATCGAGCTGTGGTGTGGCGTGATTATTATCGCATTTCCGCACTTGAGAGCAAACATCGCATTACTCATCGGTGTAACGATCGGGTTCGTACAAGGAGTTATCGCTGCCACTACACCCATCGGCTTTGCGATCCTGGTGATTCCTGTCGTTTCGTCAGTATCCAGTATGCCGCGTGACTTTTTGCCTTTTAAAGCGTTCCAGATTATCTTTGATTTCTGTTTGTTTTTTGCGATCTTGTCGGGAACGTTTCCCATGTTCGTTTCCTGAACTGCGATCTCTGCAAGATACTCTGCATTATCATATACTGTCCTGCCTATCGTCTTTACTGCGATATCGACTTCTTCCTGGCTCATTTTCTCAAACTCTGCCTGAGCCTTTCTCGCTCTGGCTATATATTCATCAATATACATTCTGCTCATTTCACTGCTGTTCATTTTATACCTCCATTTATTCTTCCATTTATTTTTCGGTTTTCAAATATGATGTATCGAAATCAAACACCTTTAGCGCATGCTTCCTGTATCAAGGAATCTGCTGTGCCATGAAAGCGCCTCGCTGAGTATATGCGGCGTATGAAGCACAGAACCTTCGCATGCTCTCCTGAAATAGCTCATCAGTTCATATTTGAAATCAGGATGTGCGCAGTTTTCTATTATCTTTACTGCTCTCTCCTTGGGGCTGAGTCCTCTCAGATCTGCATAGCCCTGCTCTGTAACTACCACCATGACTTCATGCTCTGTATGATCCACATGAGATACCATCGGAACTATAGACGAGATCCTGCCGCCTTTCGCTGTCGAAGGTGTACTGAAGATCGAGATCGCTGCATTCCTCGAAAAATCTCCTGATCCGCCTATTCCGTTCATCATTTTCGACCCCATTATATGTGTCGAATTGACATTGCCGTAGATATCCGCTTCGATAGCGGTATTCATGGATATGACTCCCAGACGCCTTATGACTTCAGGATTATTGCTTATCTCCTGAGGTCTCAGTATTATTTTGTCCCTGAAGAAATCTACTTCATTCAGAAAACGCTCAAGTTCATCCGGTGACGGACTCAATGCTGTCGTCGACGCAACGACCGCCTTGCCTGATCTGATCAGATCGAGCATCGAATCCTGCACTACCTCTGTATAACATGTCATTCCTTCATATTCAGAGTCGCACAGTCCGTAAAGCACTGCGTTTGCCACGCTGCCTACTCCTGACTGCAATGGCAGCAGAGAACTGCTCAGCCTTCCTGCCTCTACTTCAGACTCGAAAAACTTTATTATATTATCCGAGATTTTCTGAGAGGTCTCATCAACTTTGCCAAGAGACCTCGTCTTGTCCTGCATATCGGTAATGACTACAGCTGCGATCTTATCAAAGCCGCATTCCATGTATGTCGTTCCGATACGGTCTGAAGGCGAGCAGATATTGATAGGTTTGCGGTTCGGAGGATTGTCCAGTATCACTATATCTGCCATACCTTCAAGACTCAATGGTTTTGCCAGATTTATCTCCACTATCACCTTGTCTGCATTCTGGATAAATGACGGTGTGTTCCCGACTGCCGTAGTAGGGACTATCCCCCCGTTTTCTGTGATCGCCAGACCCTCCACGATAGCGACATCTATTTTTTTCAGAATTCCGTAATTGACATACTGCGTACTCTGAGACAGGTGCATGTCCACATAATCTATTTCACCTTCATTTATTTTGTCCCTTATAGCCGCATTCGTATGATACGGTAAACGCCGTCTTATCATGCCGGCTTCTGTAAGTGCCGTATCGATTTCAGGCCCTACCGAAGCACCGGAATAAATATCGATCTTTATGTTTTCTCCCCGCTTTCCTCTCTCAGCAAGTGCAAGAGGAACTGCTTTAGGGTACCCCGACGGTGTGAATCCACTGACACCCACAGTCATTCCATCACTGATCAGTTCTGCTGCCTCTTCAGCAGTCCTCACCAGCGAAAAGGCCCTGGCATCTCTCAAACGAGCTTCAAGACCGTTTTTTGCTTTACCCATAACTGCATCACTTCCTTTAATATCTAATATAACTGCTGCCTATTTTATCCGGACGACTGTAATGTCTTCCTTCATATTTATAATTTAGTATATTGTTTTAAGAAAGTAAAATCAACTTTTCTTATGAGCATATCGGCTTTTCCTATAGTATGCAAAAGCACCGGCATCCGGATCACTGAGCATTTTTATATGAGCCGTGTGATTTACATACGTCTGCAGGTTTTACATACCTTTGTCTGTTGCCCTGCAGCAGACGTTTCTGTTATACTTAACCTGTACGACAAATAGAAAACATGCACTTGAAGCGAGGGGTGTCCATGCACTATGAATATCAACCACCTACACTATTTTGAAGAAGTCTGCAGACAAGGCAGTATCACAAAGGCATCTGAAGTATGCCATATCTCACAGCCTTCGATAACTGCAGCAATAAATGGCCTTGAAAATGAACTTGGATATAAACTGTTTTCACGCATCAACAATCGCCTGTATCTTACAGACGAAGGCCAGGCGTTCAAAGAAATCACACAGCAGTTTCTTAAAGAGATGGCAAGTTACTCCGAAAAGGCTCATGACCTGGCAAAGAACAGAAAAACAATCCTGAAACTGGGAGTTCCTGCCGTGATGGGCACATACTTTTTCAAGAAGATCATCCCCGGATTTAACAATGATTACCCCGAGATACAGCTCGAGATCTTCGAGATCGCAACGATCAACGGAGTATCTATGCTCCGCAGTGCAGAACTAGATCTCCTTCTCGGCATAAAAAACGAGACCTCCTATACAAGCTGTGATTCAAAAGAAATATTCAGCACTGAGCTGCAGCTCGCCGTAAACAGGAACCACCGTCTTGCAAAGGAAAAAGTGATAAAAGCCGACATGCTGTCTGGACTTCCTATGGTCATCATTTCAAAAGGTTCATATCACAACAGTGCTGTGCTGTCCACATTCGAAGATATAGATCTTAATATAATCATGCATTCCAGCCAGATGTCAACCATACACTACATGCTGCGTAACGATTATGCTGCTACTATAATCTACAGGGATATATTTAAAAATGACCCGGATATATGCTGCATACCGCTTGAACGCACGATCCCGGCTCACATCCATGTGTTCTGGCAGAAAAACACTTATGTATCTTCTGCAATGAAATCATTCATTGCGTACATAACCCACATGGAGATATGACCATAAACCTGACCGCAGAGCGCACCACCACGCAAAAGAGCGATACCCGCGCAGTATTTCCTGCCGGATATCGCTCTTTCTTCTTTTTTTAACTTTAAAACAGCTTTTGTATCTCTGATATATTCTTTATCCCTATGAGCTGCAGTCTCTCTGCTCCGCTCTCGTCGCGGCGGGCGTTTATCTCTGAAACAGCCTTTCTGAGACGCTGCGCGTTTTTTACAGGAAGCACGATTCTCTCGAAACCAAGCTTTCCCGCTTCCTTTACTATCTTTTCACTGTTCTGCACCGCTCTGAGATCTCCTGTAAGACCTATCTCTCCAAGAGCGATAGTCTTACTGCCCAGCGCCTTTCCCTTGTATGAGGAATAGACCGCGAGTGCTACTGCCAGATCCGTATACGTTCCCTCGGGTCTGATACCGCCTACGATATTTACATAAACGTCCTGATTTATAAGCGACAGACCCATTTTCTTCTCGAGTACCGCCAGAATCATGTTGAGACGCGAGTTCTCTACACCGATTGACGTGCGCCTTGCAAATCCTATATTCGTCGGCGATGTAAGCGCCTGCACTTCGAGCACCAGCGGCCTGGTCCCCTCGTACACTGCAGTCACGACTGCGCCTTCGCTCTCCTTTTCCATCTCCTCCAGAAGCGTACCTGACAGGTTTTCGATCTCCATCAGTCCCTGTTCTGCCATCTCAAACGCTCCGATCTCACTCGTCGTACCGAATCGGTTTTTCTGAGCCCTGAGGATACGCATCTCGTGGCTCCGTTCTCCTGTGAAGCTGAGAACACAGTCGACCATATGCTCAACGATCCTAGGACCCGCCAGATCCCCGCTTTTGGTCACATGCGCCACTATAAACACAGGTATGCTGTAGACTTTTCCGATACGCATCAGTTCGCTGCCGCATGCTCTCACCTGTGAAACACTGCCCGGTGCAGAATCCAGCTCGCAGCTGTACATCGTCTGGATCGAATCTATTATCAGGAACTGCGGATCCAGCTGCACACACGTCTCACTTATGCTCTCTATATTTGTCTCTGCAAGTATGTAAAGCTCTTCAGGCAGTCTGCCGCACACTCTGTCGGCACGCATCTTGATCTGTTCCTCGGATTCCTCACCCGACACGTAAAGCACCGGACCTTTGCCTGATGCGATATGCGATGCCGCCTGTATTATGATCGTCGATTTGCCGATCCCCGGCTCTCCCGAGATAAGCGTAAGAGATCCCGGCACGAGACCGCCGCCAAGAACCCGGTTGAGTTCTCCGATGCCGGTGTCTATCCTTCCTTTTTCACCGGAAATCACTTCCCTGAGCCTCACCGGTTTTCCGGCCCGCCCCGCACTTTGCGGTATGCTGCAGAAC
>CAVEWO010000016.1:0-11546 GCA_963619345.1 Bacteroidaceae bacterium | reverse complement strand
GACACGAAATACGCAGTCGATGCGCTTGCGGGCTTTTACAGTACGGATATAGAGATAACAGACGGCGGCGCAGCACATGCCGGCTGCAAAGCACACGTATGACAGTGCTGAAAAAATTCGCAGCCGTACTGGCAATATTACTTTCAGAATGATATCATTATATAAACAGCAGATATAAAAAACACAGGGAGGCATGATGAAAGCAGTATTTATAGACATTGACAATACGCTTCTTGATTTTGATGAATACGTCCGGAGCACGATGAAAACGGGCTTCAGCCATTTTGGTCTCAAACCGTACGAACCGTACATGTATGATGTTTTCACGAGAGAAAACGGCAAACTGTGGCGTCGGATCGAACAGAGTGAACTTACTTTTCCGGAGCTGGAAAAAGTGCGCTGGAATATCATATTTGATGAACTTGGTATAGCGTTTGACGGCCCGGTGTTCGAGAAATATTTCCGTGCAGCACTTAATGACAGCGCGATACCTGTAGCGGGATCGCATGAGATGCTTGAAGCTTTGCAGGAAAAGGGGTGCCTGATATGTGCGGCGAGTAATGGACCCTATGATCAGCAGCTGCGCCGTCTGGAAATCGCAGACATGCTCAGGTATTTCGATCACGTTTTCATTTCGGAAAAGATCGGCGCGTCCAAGCCATCGAAAGATTTTTTTGAGCATGCATTTTCTGAGATCAACAGCAGCATAGAAGGTGTCATCATGCCGCATGAGACTGTGATGATCGGAGATTCGCTGACCTCAGACATCGCAGGCGGCATGCAGTACGGGATGCGGACGTGCTGGTATATGAGAGACAAAGGGAAGGAGATTCCGACAGGTGTCGGTCTGGCGGTGGACGATCTCAGGGATATCGCAGGCATGATATTCTGATATTTCATGCAAAGCCTTCAGCTGCGGGGCGTGCAAAACGAGGCAGGGTATGCAAAACGAGACTTTGTTCTTGACATAAGCTCGAGCAGATGATAATGTCTAAATAGTTAGAAAATTCCAGAGCTTTACATACGTAAAAATACAAACTCGGAATTCAAGGAGAAATAAATGAAGCCGGTTTCACAGGAAGATTACGCAAGAATGCAGGCAGAGGACTGGGAGTGGGCAAAGGCGCTTATACAGTGCCAGATAGATGACAAGCGGCCGGGAGTTCAACACCTGACCAACAGACCTGTAATAAACATAAAGCAGATGCTCGAATCGAGTGCAGAGCTTTACGGCGATGGTATCGCGTTTTACACTAAATTCGAAAAAGGACCGTACAAGACGATAACGCATCGCGAGGTTCTTGACGATGTGAATGCCATGGGTACGGCACTGATCGCCAGAGGCATGAAAGACCGCCGGATCGCAGTGATAGGCGAGACGACATATATGTGGGGCATCGGATATCTGGGTACGGTATGCGGCACGGGTATCGTAGTTCCGCTCGACAAGGAGCTGTCGTACGATGAACTCAGGAATCTGATAAAGGAGGCTGAGTGTTCCGCCGTTATTTTTGATAAAAAGCGTGAAGATATTTTTGTCAGGATGATGCAGGAAGGCGGTATGGGTCTGGAACTGCTGATATCTCAGGACAGGCGTGAAGGCGTGGACGGGATCCTCTCGCAGTGGGAGCTGATCGCAGAGGGAAAGAAGCTGATCGCAGACGGCGACAGGTCGTTCCTCGATGCGCAGATCGACAGCAGGGAAATGAGCATAATCATATTCACGTCAGGGACGACGGGGATGGCAAAGGGAATCATGCTCTCGCACAGAAATATCGTCGCAGATCTGATGGTGTCGCCGACGCTGGTGGACTTTCTGCCGAGCGACATATTCTTTTCAGTGCTGCCGATACACCATACATTCGAATGCACATGCAATTTTATCATGCCTCTTTATAAGGGCGGGGCGATCGCGCACTGCGAGGGGCTGAAGTATATAGTGAAAAACATACAGGAGGTTCATCCGACGTTCCTGCTTGCCGTGCCTGCGATATTTGAGGCGCTGCACAAGGCGATATGGAAGGGCATCCGTGCAAAAGGCAAGGAAAAGACTGTGCGTAAGGCCATGAAGATATGCAATGCCGCAAAGAAACTTAATATCGACCTCACGAACCTGTTCTTCAAAGAGATCAAACAGACTCTCGGCGGCAGGATGAGAATGATGATATGCGGCGGAGCTGCGATAAATCCGGATATACTGGAAGATCTGCAGAGCTTCGGGATAATGGCGCTGCAGGGATATGGTCTTTCGGAAGCTGCACCGATGGGCGCACTGAACCCGGAAAACAAACCGAAGAGCATCTCATGCGGTATCGCGTTCCCGGGCTTTGACGCCAGGATAAATGAGCCGGGTGCTGACGGGGTTGGTGAGATCTGCCTGAAAGGCGACAACATAATGATCGGATATTACAAGAATCCGGAAGCTACAGCGGAAGTGATAAAGGACGGATGGTTCTATACCGGGGATCTGGGATATATAGACAATGAAGGATATATCGTTATCACCGGAAGAAAGAAAAATGTCATAATCACAAAGAACGGCAAGAACGTGTTCCCGGAAGAACTGGAATATCAGCTGTCTCTTCACGATGAGATCGCCGAGTCGATGGTCTTCGAAGGAGACAGCGGCAAGGGAAGCGGAGACAAGAGCGGCGATACGCTGATAGTTGCCGGCATCTATCCTGACTGGGCTTTGATAAAGGAGATCATGGGCAATGAAGCGGAAGATGACGAAGCAGTACAGAAGTACATCTGGGGCATCGTGGACAAGGTTAACGCCGTAAATCCGGGATACAAGATGATAAGAAAAGTAAATCTCAGGCATACGGAGTTCGAAAAGAACACTTCCAGAAAGATAAGGAGATTTGTAGAAGACAACAAAAAGGCACTGTGATGTTTTAACAAAATCCGCAATTCAAAAGGACAGCCTGCATCGGCATAGACTGATGCGGACTGTCCTGTTTTATTTGAGCTGGCTCGTTATACTCCGATTTTGAGAAGTTCAATGAACTGCTTTGCGGTCCTCGGGCTCCTTCCGTTCTTTCTGATTGCGTGAGCTTCTGCTCTGCGGAAAAGCTCAGCTTCATCCATTTTGACGCCGTATTCTGCAGCGAGCGCTTTCACGATCTGCAGATATTCTTCCTTGTCAGGCTTCTGGAACGTCACGGTGAGTCCGAACCTTGCCGAGAGACTCATAGTCTCCTGCATCGTATCGTTCAGATGAAGCTCGTCGCCGGCTCTGTCTGCAAAGCTTTCCTTTACGAGATGTCTGCGATTGCTCGTAGCATAGATCACGACGTTGTCTCCGCAGCCGGAAACGCCGCCCTCAAGCGTGGCTTTCAGCGCCGAGAAGTTATCGTCGTTGCCTGTGAAACTCAGATCGTCTATGAACAGTACGAATCTGAGAGGATTGGAAGCGAGATCTTCCATAAGTTTAGGGATCTGGTAGAGCTGGTTCTTTTTCACCTCTATGATGCGAAGTCCCTTTGGCGCGAGGCTGGCGCACACTGCCTTGATCGTCGAGCTCTTGCCGGTGCCGGCGTCTCCGTAAAGCAGCATGTTGCTGGCTCCCTTGCCTTTTGCAAACGATGTAGTGTTTCTGATGATTATGCCGCGTTCTCTCTCATAGCCGAACAGCTCGTCGAGGCGCTGGTAGTCAGGATGAGATACAGGAACGATCTCGCCGTTATCAAGTCTGAAAAAGCTGTATTTTGCATAGATGCCATAGCCTGTCCTGCTGATATTGCTGAGCTTTTCCATGAAATCATACTGCAGGTCTATCTGGCGTACCGTCCACGACGGCAGATATCCGTCATACCCGATAAAATCACGGACTGCAGAGGCCTTTAGCGAAGCGAGCTCCTGCAGTATCATCAGTTCGTTTTCCATAGCTGCTTCTATCTCATGATCCATATGCATGCCGGCGGCACTGTTCTTTACATAAAAATTATCGTCCTGCAGGACGAGCGTCCTGATATAGTCTGTAAGGCTTGCTGTTTCATGGTACAGCTGCTCCACGAACTTACTGTAGTGTCTGACTGCCGCCGCAGTGTCCTTCGCGTCTACTGCGCGGAGCATGTCTGTAAATCCGGTGATCGCCCTGTCGTCTCTGATGCTCGAAAAAACCGTCAGCGACTCTATTTCCATCATAAGCTGATTAAAATATTTTTTCATGTCTCATCTCCTGTGGATCAAAATCTGTTGTATTGACAAGTTTCATTTATTATACTATATATCAGAGCAAATATCGCATCAAGTATTAAAATTTATGAGAAAGTGCAGCAGTCTCTGCAGCATGGCTTTATGGAGGACATAATGAGGATCAATAAATATATAGCGTCTGCAGGGATATGCAGCAGGCGAAAGGCGGACGATCTCGTGGCGAACGGGAATGTCAGGATAAACGGTGCAGTTGTAAAGGAAGCGGGCACGCAGGTCGGCGAAGGTGATGTCGTCGAGGTCAACGGCAGCGTCATAAGCGCGGCGCACAAGAATGTGTATGTCGCAGTGAACAAGCCTCTCGGATATATCACTTCGATGGAGGATGACAGGAAAAGGGCGACAGTCGCGGATCTTGTGACAGACATCCCGGAAAGGCTGTTTCCGGTCGGCAGGCTCGACTACAATACGACAGGGCTGCTGATAATGACGAACGACGGGCAGCTCACGTATACGCTGACGCATCCGAAGCATGAGGTATACAAGACTTACGTTGCGAGGGTCGAGGGTGTGATCTCGGGGTCAAGACTTGCAAAGCTGCGCCGCGGCGTGGATATCGGGGGTTTTGTGACTTCACCGGCGAAAGTCAAGCTGATAAAGCAGATGCCGCGCTATGCGATCGTGGAGATCAGCATCAGAGAAGGTAAAAACCGTCAGGTGCGAAAGATGTTCGCGGCGGTAGGCAGCAGAGTTCAGGAACTCAAGCGTGTGTCGATCGGAGAAATCAGGCTTGGCAGGATGAAAGAAGGGCACTACAGGAAGCTGACGAAAGAGGAGATCGAATACCTCAAGAGCCTGTAGGCCGGGGAGCAGGGCGCTGCAATAGCATAAAAAACGGGACTGCGCATTAACGGATCGTTATCCGTTGACGCGCAGTCCCTGTTTATTTTGGATGATCATCAGTGTTTCGCATGCTCGATATGCTCAGTATGCGCATGTTCTCTCCTCAGAGGATATTTGTAAAGTGCTGCGATCGCTATGACCATGAAGATCATGGGGAGCACGGTCGCAGAATTCTCTATCCATGTCAGTGCTGCTGCAGTCTGAACAGCAGCGTTTCCGTCAAAACCGGCGATCTGGAGTGTGATGCCGAGGATCTGTCCGCCGATGCCTGCGGCGAACGCTTCGACGAGACCCTGGAACGAGAGGATCATAGCTTCCCTCTTTTTACCTGTGACTCTGGTGTCATAGTCGCATACATCGTAGAATATCGACGGCATGATCTGCCAGTATATCGTAGTACATATGCTCATAAAGAACATGTAAATAAGCGCACCGCCAAATCCGTGAAGCTCCGCGAAGCGCAGCACGATCATCCCCGTCATTCCTGCCAGATAACAGATGATGAGTGCGATACGCTTATCGAATATCGCTGACAGCTTTCCGGCAGCAGGGATGAATGCGATCCCCAGCGCTGAACGCAGGAAAAAGCAGAAAGATATCTGTACGGCTGACATGCCCAGGTTGTAAGTGAGAAAATAGAGCATGTTCGACATCAGCATCGTGTAAAGTATCAGCGAACACAGGCTTGCGACTATGAGATGTTTCATGGGGCGCAGCTTTGCTACGGATATGTATTCTGTGAATATGTTCAGAAGTGAGAATTTCTTTTCATGTGCCGCAGTCTCGGGCGTATCATGTTTTTCACACGGCAGATCCCTGTTTTTTGAAACTATAACAGTGATGATTATTGTTATTGTCGTCAGAACTCCGAGGAATCCGCCTGTCACAGACCATGCGCGGGCAGCGGTCATGCCGTGGTGTTCAAGGAACTCAACGATGACCGTAGGTGTAACCATGCAGAACATGTTGCCGATCATATTGAAAAACGATGCGAATGAACGTATCGAGGTTCGTTCGTCGTAGCTTGAGGCGTAGTCGGTTCCGAGCGCATTGTATGGGATAAAAAATCCTGTGAAGCAGCTCCAGAACAGTACTGTCATCAGGCCGTAGTATACAGGCTTGCATGCGGAGGATGCGTCTATATCTGTGAACATCACAAAAAGCATTATTCCAAGCAGTATGGAAGACACGAGTATTATAGGTCTGCGCCTGCCGAAACGCGTAGAAACGTTGTCCGAAAAATAGCCCATGACGGGATTGAATACTGCGTTCCAGCCTGAGCCGATCGCGATTATCAGACCTGCTATGCCAGGCGATATTCCCGCGACCGTGGTCAGAAAGAACAGGAAAAACGTGCCTACAAAATTATATGAGATCGAGTCGGCGAGCGAAGCTATACCATAACCTGTCTTTTCCATGAATGATGCTTTTGTCATTTAAATTTTTCACCCTCCTTCGGTGAACCTGTTGGTATATAATAGCAGATATTTTTATGTAAAGGGGCCGCGCGCTAAAAAGCCTGCGCGGATGTCTGTTCCGGCAGGCGTGAGTGCGCATGATCTAGTTGCTGCGGAAATGTCTGGCAGTGTAGCCGTATTTCATGTCTATCACAACGAGTGCGTTTGAAATCGTTGCCTCGTTGACGCCTTCGAGCAGATCTTTGAATACCTGGTCGATGTCGTACTTCTCGATGAAGTGATTTTTGAATTCGGCCAGACTTGCGAATGATTCGGGCGTTTCTCCTTCTTTTCCGAATATGCTGCATATCTCACGTACGATGAAGCTGAACATGACATTGAGGTCGTTGCTCATATCGACGTACATAATCATGCCGTCGGCATTGAATGCTTCACCAGCTATTTTGTCAAAGGTGAGTTCGTCCTTGTTTTCGAGCATTTCATGATATTTGACGATCGATTTGTCGAGTTTATCCTTAAAAGGTTCATACCAGTCGCTCATCGTATCGATGATCGTAAGACCGAGATTCTCCGGAGAGCCGCCGTACCACAGCGACTCCCTGTGAAAGCCCTGGTCATTTTCCTCTATTATGATTGCAAAATATAATCTGCTGACAGTACTGTTCTGTGTCATATAAAACATCCTTTCTGTTGTATGATGTCCGGTCATGCGGTGCCTGGTCGTATGACGCCTGGTCGTGCAGCGGACAGGCATAATGATAGAACAAGTATAACACATTTGCCGCATGAATTCATCAACAAACCCGCAGGTATCAGCGAAACGGCCTCCGCGGGCATCAGCAGAATATGATATGCGGGCATAAGTGGTGCGAATCTGTGAGATCTGAAGAGAAAGCCTGAAAATAAAGAAATCGGAACGTGGAGAATATGATCTGAAACTGTGATCCTCCACGTTCCTTAGGGTGTTATGCTTTTTGAAAGCATACGGATCTGACAGGGCCGGGCAGTTGAGAATCTCCGGCGGCTGCGATCACAGTCGGTATAATAAAAAAGCGTAAAATAACAGTCAGGGATTTCACTGCAGGCGAGATCCATTAAAGTTCCGCTGTATATCGCAGAAAGGATAAAGGGATAGTTTTGTTAATACTGATTTTATCGTACAGGCGAAAACACGTCAAGAAAATTATGAAAATTTTGATAAATATATCGATTACGAAATCGCCTGACACATTCAAAAGGTTTGTATTTATAGCTTTCAGTTGGCATGCAAATTGTTACGGATACCATTTTTTTAAGCATCGGCATGCACAAAACGCAAATTAATGGTTTGAAAAATACAGAAAATTTCAAAAAGGCAAATAACTAAGCAACTAAAGTATTTTTACACTATATGCTTGTTGTGTATACTTAACATAAGTTAATGTTAGCGGTAAAAATATCGCAGAAATCATTCATTTTTTTAAATCAGGAGTTTTAGGAGGTTGATTTTATGGAGGCTAACAATTTGAACCAGGCGCCTAAGAAAGTTTCTTTTGCAAAGAAAATAGGATATTCAATAGGAGGAGCGACAGATACACTTGCTTACGACTTCGTTGCAGCATTCCTGCTGTTCTTTCTTACGAATTTCACAGGAGTAAGTCCTGCATGGGCAGGAGCGATCCTTACGATCGGTGTTATTTGGAACATGTTCTCGGATCCTATAGTAGGAAATCTGTCAGACAGAACGAGAACGAGATTTGGCAAGAAGAGAACATGGCTTCTTATCGCTATCATACCGCTGTTCGTTTCATACCTGCTTCTGTTCACTAAGATCAGCAGTCTTTCGTCAGGAGCGACAAACGTTTACTTCCTTTGCATGACACTGCTGTTCTGGCTGTCATACAGCTGCTTCAGCATCCCTTATTATTCGATGGGAGCGTCGATGACAAGCGACAATGAAGAGAGAACGAAAATCAGAATGCTTGCGCAGATCATTCAGTATATAGGAGTGTTCTTCTCTACAGTAGCACCTACCATGTTCGTATCATTTTTCAAGTCAGGCGGATTTTCGGATTATCAGGCATGGCACTACACGGCATGGCTCGAAGGCTGTCTGTGCGTGGCTACACTTATCGTGGTATTTCTTTCAACTAAGGGAATCGAAATCGACTTCGAGGACGAGACACAGGTGGAGAAAACGAGCTTCTTCAAGGATGCAGCAGCAGTACTCAGCATAAAGCCGTATCTGATGGCAACTCTGTCATCACTTATGTTCAGAATAGGCTACTGCCTGTTCCTGACAACAATGGTTTATTTCCTTCTCTATGTGGTAGGACTTAGCGAAATGAGAATGACAATCTGCACTTCGATAATCTCGTTTGGCGGGATAATCGTTATTTCCATACTGATGAAAGTTATCGAAAAGTATGACAAGGCAAAGGTATACACTGTGCTGGTAATGTTCTCAGGTGTTGTGATGATCATATTCAATTTCATTGACGTGAATTCCATGTCGATCGCATGCCTGTTCTGCGTATTTTATGTAATAGGTTCATCTGCATACTGGTCCATGAACATCCCGCTCATGTACGATGCTATAGAAGTAGATGAATTCCAGTCAGGCAAGAGAAGAGAAGGTACGATGATGTCATTCTTCCTGTTCTGTCAGAAAGGCGGATATGCGATAGCTGCGGCAAGTATAGGAGTAGTGCTTGAGAAAGTCGGATATGATGAGACTCTCGGGGCAAACAATCCGGAACCGGTTCTCAATGCTATACAGACCATGATATGCGGAGCGGCAGGCATATTCTTTGTACTCAGTGCAGTGATAATAATCATGTACCCGCTCAAGAAGGATGTTTATCAGAAACTTTACGCACAGCTGGAAAACAAGCGTGCAGGAAAAGAATACAATACTGAAGGCTTTGCGCACGTACTTAATAAGAAATACAGATAGCCGCCTGGCGGGATATTACAACTATCCCGCCAGACTATAACAGAGATTTGTATGGAGGATATACAGATGAATGACGTTTTATATAAGAATGGACAGATCTATACAGTTGACGACAGCAGGAGCTGGGCAGAAGCAGTAGCTGTAAAGGATGGCAGAATCACATTCGTGGGCAGCAATGAAGATGCAGAAGGTATCAAGGCGGCAGAGGTGATCGATCTCGATGGAAAGATGCTGCTGCCGGGCTTCATAGAGGCTCACGGACACGTCACATGGGGAGCTATAGACAGTCTTTTCAAGATCTCGCTGTTCGGAGCAGAAGATGTACAGTATTACATAGATACGATCAAGAAGTTCGTAGAAGACAACCCGGATCTTCCTGTATACGAAGGCGCAGGATGGGAAAATCCTTTCTTCGGCCCTGAGGGACCGTCGAGAAAGATCCTCGACGAGATATGCAGTGACAGACCTATGCTGATGTGGTCGCATGACAAGCACTCGGTATGGGTGAATACATGTGTGTTGGAGCTTTGCGGCATAGATAAAGACACGACTGTGCCAGCTGGCAATATTATCGAGAGAGAGCCTGACGGAACACCGGGCGGTACACTCAGAGAATTCGCTGCTATAGCACTCATAGATTCAGTACGCCCTGTATTTACAAAAGAACACTATAAAAAGGCTGTGGACTGGATCCAGAGAGACCTTGCGAGACATGGTGTGACTGCGATACTCGATCCGGTGCTCGATCCGGAAGAGGAAGCGATCGCCGCTATCAAAGAGCTGAATGAAAACGGCGAGCTGATATGCAAGCTCAGAGGTGCATTCAAGAGCTCGGAGATCGATTCATATAAGCATATAGATGATTTTCCTAAGATCCGTGACGAGGTGGATTCGCACATGTTCAAGATCGAACAGGTGAAGATATTTGCTGACGGAGTAGTGGAAGGAAAGACTGCATATCTCAAGCAGCCGTATGAGGGTGAGACGTATACCGGTGATCCGATATGGAAGCCTGAGCATCTCAATGAATTCTGTAAGAAAGTAGACGATCTCGGATTTGATATCCATGTGCACGCTATAGGCGATGCTGCGGTAGCGATGACGCTCGATGCGATAGATGCTGCAAAAGCTGCGAATCCGGACAGAGACAGGCGTCCTGTCATAACGCATCTGCAGGTCGTAGATCCGGCAGACTACCACAGGCTCGCAGATCACAAAGTGGCAGTCGTGACTAATCCGTACTGGCATTTCAAGTACAGAGGGTTTTTCGAGGATATAGAAGTGCCTTATCTTGGAGAGAGAGCATATCATGAATATCCTATGAAGAGCATGCAGGATGCAGGCATCATACTGGGAGGAGCCAGCGACTACAACGTGACTCCGATCCCGGCACCGCTCAGAGGTATACAGGTCGGTGCAACGAGAGTTGGCATAGATGAAGATCCGAACGACATGGATCTGGTACTTGCTCCGGAAGAGAGGATGAGCGTTGAGGATATGGTTGAAATTTTCACCATGGGTAATGCATATTCGATGAGGATGGAAGACATCACAGGTTCGATCGAAGTGGGCAAGTGCGCAGACTTCGTGATCCTCGAAAAGAATATTTTTGAAGTACCGGCTGAAGATATCTACAAGGTGAAAGTCGTGCAGACGATATCCGAAGGCAAAGTGATATATGAAGCAGAATAAGAGACTCCATAAGCTCCTATTGTAAGGCTTTTATATCGTAACGATCAACATTACAGAAGCAGGAAAGCTGTGCAGGTGGTATAATATCACTACAGGCTTTCCTGCTTCTGTTTTTTGAAACGTTGCAGAGGTGCAGCCTGAATGCCGGCATTCAGCCGGCGGATATATGAAATTTGAAAGGAGAAGTTTTATGAAGAAACCGCAGATAAGACTGACGCTCGTAGACAAAAAAGGCGAATGCCCATGTCACAGAGGGCACCAGATAGGTGAAAGCTTTGATTTTGACACGCAGAGAGGTGATCTTTGTCCGATGGTGATGCATGTGGCATTCCCGTACATAGATATCCTCAGATACGGAGGCACACTGCCGTTACGTAAAGATGGAGAATTCAGGTTCTGTTGTCCGGATGCCGATGTGATGAATATATTCAGAATAGAGG
>CAVEWO010000015.1:0-11828 GCA_963619345.1 Bacteroidaceae bacterium | reverse complement strand
TCAATGAACAGGGGATGGAAGACATCACAGTTGATGGATGGTCGAACGACAAGCTGCAGTCATTCATCGAGGAAAAGGGCATCAAATGCCCTGAATGCGGCAAGTCGGATTTTACAGGCATCCGTCAGTTCAATCTCATGTTCAAGACATTCCAGGGTGTTACGGAAGATTCCAAAGCGGAGATATTCCTCAGACCGGAAACTGCTCAGGGAATATTCGTTAACTTTAAAAACGTGCAGAGAACTTCAAGAAAGAAGATCCCGTTCGGTATCGCACAGGTGGGGAAATCGTTCAGAAACGAAATCACACCGGGTAATTTCATCTTTAGAACAAGAGAATTCGAACAGATGGAACTCGAGTTCTTCTGTGCTCCGGGGACAGACCTTGAATGGTTCTCATACTGGAAGGATTACTGTGTAAACTTTCTGAAAACGCTTGGAATGAAGGATGAAAACATAAAGCTCAGAGATCATGATCAGGAAGAACTGTCGCACTACAGCAATGCGACTACAGACATAGAGTACAGATTCCCGTTTGGATGGGGAGAACTCTGGGGTATAGCAGACAGAACTGATTTTGACCTCAGGCAGCATATGGAGCATTCAGGACAGGACATGAGCTACATGGATCCTGAAACGAATGAGAAATATGTGCCTTACTGCATAGAGCCGTCTCTCGGTGCAGACCGTGTGGCACTGGCATTTCTGACAGAAGCGTATGACGAAGAGGTGCTGACTGACAGCAAAGGGAAGGAAGACGTGAGAACAGTTCTTAGACTGCATCCGGCGCTTGCGCCGTTCAAGGCTGCAGTGCTTCCTCTTGCAAAGAAGCTTGCACCTGTTGCTGAGCCTATCTATGAGGAACTTTCAAAGCATTTCTCGGTCGATTACGATGTCACAGGTTCCATAGGCAAGAGATACAGAAGAGAGGACGAGATAGGAACACCGTTCTCGATATGCGTGGACTTTGATACAGAGACAGACGGCTGCGTCACTGTAAGAGACAGAGACACGATGGAACAGATTCGTATACCTGTTGAGCAGGTCAAGGAATATATAGAGCAAAAATTAGTCTTTTAATTTTAAAGCGAGGAGAGTAAAAGGTAAAATGAAAAAATTTGTGTATTCATTCAATGAAGGCTCAAAAGACATGAAGGATCTGCTGGGAGGCAAAGGCGCAAACCTGGCAGAAATGACAAAGATAGGTTTGCCGGTGCCTTTTGGGTTTACAGTAACAACTGAAGCATGTAACAGATATTATGAAGAAGGAAAGACTATCGGCGAAGATATAGTAGCATCAATTTTCGAAAAGCTCGAAGAACTCGAAAACGTTACAGGAAAGAAATTCGGAGACGTAGGAAATCCACTTCTGGTTTCAGTTCGTTCAGGCGCAAAAATCTCAATGCCGGGAATGATGGACACTATCCTGAACCTGGGACTGAATGACAATACAGTAGAAGGTCTTGCAGCACTTACTGAAAACCCTAGATTTGCATATGACAGCTACAGAAGATTCATCCAGATGTTCGGTGATGTAGTAATGGAGATCGACAAGAGAAAGTTTGATGCGATCTTTGATGCGCAGAAAGAAAAGCAGGGCTGCACATTCGACGTAGAGCTCACTACAGAAGATCTCAAGGAGATCATCGTAGGCTACAAAGCTCTCGTTAAGAAAGAAATGGGCAGAGATTTCCCTCAGGAGCCTAAAGATCAGCTGATGGAAGCTGTAATGGCAGTATTCAGATCATGGAACAATGACAGAGCTATCCTTTACAGAAAGCTCAATGAGATCCCTGACAATATAGGTACAGCTGTAAACGTACAGTCGATGGTATTCGGTAATATGGGAGATACATCAGGCACAGGTGTTGCATTCACAAGAAATGCTGCAACAGGTGAAAAAGCGCTGTTCGGTGAGTTCCTCGTGAATGCCCAGGGCGAAGACGTTGTAGCAGGTATCAGAACACCGCAGCCTATCGCAGAGATGGCAGAAGCTTTCCCTGAAGTCTACAAGGAATTCGTGAGGATCGCAGAGCTTCTTGAAAATCACTACAGAGACATGCAGGACATGGAGTTCACTGTAGAAAGAGAAAAGCTTTACATGCTCCAGACAAGAAACGGTAAGAGAACAGCTCCTGCAGCAGTGAAGATTGCTGTTGATATGGAAGCTGAAGGTCTTATAGATAAAGAAACTGCAGTTATGCGTATAGAACCGGCTCAGATCGATCAGCTGCTTCACCCTATGTTCGATGCAGATGAACTTGCAAAGGCTGAGAAACTGACAAAGGGACTTCCGGCATCACCGGGTGCAGCAACAGGAAAGATCTACTTCAACGCTGCGGATGCTGAAGCTGCAGTTGCAAACGGAGAAAAGGCGATTCTCGTAAGCCTTGAGACATCACCTGAAGACCTTGCAGGCATGGTAGCGGCAGAAGGTATCCTCACTGCAAGAGGCGGCATGACATCACATGCGGCAGTAGTTGCAAGAGGTATGGGTAAGTGCTGCGTATCAGGCTGCTCAGAGATCAAGGTAGATGAAGACAACAAGAAACTCATCATCGGCGGAGAGACTTTCGTTGAGGGAGACTACATCTCACTGAACGGATCTGCAGGTGACGTACTTAAAGGTCAGATAAAGACTGTTCCGCCTGAACTGTCAGGAGACTTCGCAAAGATCATGTCATGGGCTGACGATATCAGAACTCTGAAGGTAAGAACAAATGCCGACAATCCTAGAGATGCAAGACAGGCAGTTGACTTCGGTGCTGAAGGTATTGGGCTCTGCAGAACCGAGCATATGTTCTTCGAAGAAGAGAGGATCCCGGCTATCAGAAGAATGATCATGGCTGATACAGAAGAAGAAAGAAGAGAAGCTCTTAAGTTCCTTCTGCCATATCAGCAGGGAGACTTCGAGGGAATATATGAAACTATGGGTGACAGACCGGTAACTATCAGACTGCTGGATCCGCCTCTCCACGAGTTCATCCCGCACACAGACGAAGAACTTCATGAACTGTCGGCACAGATCAACGTTCCTTATGAAAAGCTGGCAAAGAAAGCAGAAGAACTCCACGAGTTCAACCCTATGCTCGGACACAGAGGGTGCAGACTTGCCGTTACATATCCTGAGATCGCAGAGATGCAGGCTGAAGCTATTATCAGAGCAGCTATTAAGGTAAGAGCTGAAAAGGGATATGACATCACTCCGGAGATCATGATCCCGCTCGTAGGAATGAAGGCGGAACTGGCTGATGTAAAGGCTACAGTAGTGAAGACTGTTGATAAGGTAATGGAAGAAGAAGGCGTTAAGTTCGATTACATGGTAGGTACTATGATCGAGATCCCTAGAGCAGCACTGACTGCAGATGAGATCGCTGAAGAAGCTGAATTCTTCTCATTCGGTACTAACGACCTTACTCAGATGACATTCGGATTCTCAAGAGACGATACAGGTAAGATCATCAAGGAATACAGAGACAAGGGCATCTTCGAGGACGATCCGTTCCAGAGCATCGACCAGACAGGCGTAGGCAAACTCGTGAAGATGGCTGTAGAGCTCGGTAAGCAGACAAGACCGAACATCAAGCTCGGTATCTGCGGAGAACACGGCGGAGATCCTAAGTCGATCGCATTCTGCAATGCAGTAGGACTCCAGTACGTATCATGCTCACCGTTCAGAGTTCCTATCGCAAGACTGGCAGCAGCACAGGCAGTGATCAATCAGAGATAAGAACAAGGCCGGCACGGGCTGAAAACTGAATCATATAAGCGTATCATTAGAAATAGTGGTACGCTTTTTATTTATACTAAAATCACCCTTGACAAATTCCCGGCAGGCTTTATAATTAAAACAAGAATAATTCTAAAGAAGGCGATTTGATGACGAAAAACGGGAAGCTGATACTGGAGATCGTTTATGGATCTTCGGAGCATCCTACAGCGGAACAAATTTTCATGAAAGCTCGGGAAAAGTCACCGGGGATAGCTTTGGCAACGGTATACAACAACCTCAACTCGCTTGTCAGTGAAAAGCTGATCCGCAGGATAAGGCTGAAGGGAAGCCCGGACAGGTATGACAAAACCGTGCGCCATGACCATATGATATGTGAGCGGTGCGGGAAGATATCGGACGTGCACCTTGATGATCTGGGAGAAAAAATTGAGCGTGAAACAGGTGTAAAGGTCATATCATATGATCTGAATATCCATTATCTGTGCGATGAGTGCAGAAAAAATGCGCAGCAGTGATCTGAAGCAGGTCTGAACTGGATCTAAAACGATTCGGAGAGTATGTGAGCTGCTGTATATAATGCAGGTCCGGGGATCACAGAAAAATCAGAGAAACACACGATGCGGTCATCGGTGCCGCAGCAGCTGCATCGTGATGAGTTTAAAAGGAGCGGCACAGAAAAGAGGAAGAGATGAACAAATACGCAGGTACTCAGACAGAAAAAAATTTGATGGAGGCATTTGCAGGGGAATCACAGGCGAGAAACAAGTATACATACTTTTCGTCAGTTGCGAAGAAAGAAGGATATGAACAGATCGCAGCACTGTTTTTAAAGACTGCAGACAATGAAAAGGAACATGCAAAGATGTGGTTCAAGGAACTCGAAGGTATAGGAAATACAGCACAGAACCTTGAAGCAGCAGCAGAAGGTGAAAACTACGAATGGACAGACATGTATGAAGGTTTTGCAAAGACTGCAGAAGAAGAAGGGTTCCCTCAGCTGGCAGCAAAATTCAGACTTGTTGGAGCCATTGAAAAACATCATGAAGAACGTTACAGAGCGCTTCTCAATAACGTTGAGACAGCAGCTGTATTCGAAAAGAGCGAGGTTAAGGTATGGGAATGCCGCAACTGCGGGCACATCGTTGTAGGAACAAAAGCACCTGAAGTATGTCCTACATGCAACCATCCGAAGAGTTATTTTGAGATCCACGCAGAAAACTATTAGGAATCAGCATCAGCATGATGCAAATGTGATACAGTTATCCGGGAACAGGTCAGGCTGCATGCAGGACCTGTTTTTCTGTTTTGGGCTTTTGACAGTAATGGAGAAGAGACGGTTATGAGTGAAATAAAGAACGTTACACATATAGATAATGTCAGACTGAGCGATGACGGCAGTGCGGTGATCATACTCGATCAGAGCAGGCTGCCTGTGCATACGGAGTATCTTGAAATATATACTCCGGAGGAAATGTATGATGCGATTTTCAATCTGAAAGTCAGAGGCGCACCGGCGATAGGCATATTTGCAGCATACTGCATAGCGGCCCTTGCAAAGCAGGCAGCAGGCCGGCAGGAAGATCGTGAAAGTGCGGCAAAGGGAAATGTGCGGCTTTTTATAAAAAAACTCGGAGAATATGGTGAATATATGAAGTCCTCAAGGCCTACGGCCGTCAACCTCGCATGGGCGGTGGACAGGACTCTGGCGGCAGCCTGCAGAATAGAGAACGGTACTGCTGCAGACATCGCAGAAGCTGTGAAAAACGAGGCGCTCAGCATACATAGCGAGGATATCGAGATGTGCAGAGCGATTTCCGAGTACGGTCTAACGGTCATAAAGAACGGTGACGGGATACTGACTCACTGCAATGCGGGACCGCTTGCAACATCGAGGTACGGGACGGCGCTTGGTCCGCTGCTGCTTGGAAGGGAGCGGGGAATGAAGTTCAGAGTCTTTGCGGATGAGACGAGACCTCTGCTGCAGGGTGCAAGGCTGACTTCATACGAACTTCAGAAAGCCGGCATAGATGTGACACTTATCTGTGATAACATGGCATCAGCTGTGATGAAAAACGGATGGGTGCAGGCGTGCTTTGTAGGTTGTGACAGAGTTGCCGCAAACGGTGACACGGCGAATAAGATCGGCACGTCGGGAGTTGCGATACTGGCAAAGCACTATGATATACCGTTTTATGTGCTAGGTCCGACGTCGACAATCGATCTGAACTGCCCGTCGGGAGCGGATATACCTATAGAACTGCGTGCACCGGAAGAGATAAAAGAAAAATTCTACATCGAACCGGTGGCTTTAGATGATGTCAAGTGCTACAATCCTGCATTTGATGTCACGGACAGCAGCCTGATAACGGGGATAATCACGGAAAAGGGCATCTGCAGACCGCCGTTTGCCGTAAGTCTCAGGAAAGCAGCGGAAGGTGCTTCTGCAGATAAAGACAGCAATTTTTAACAGGGAGCGTGACGGGTAATGTGGTTTCTGATACTGCTTGGGGCGGTATATCTTGCAGTGAATTCATTTTTGTGGCACAGAGTGGTAAGATTGTTCAGGCATATACACGGATTTTTCGGGAAAAAATGGGTAGTGTGCGTTTTTACAGTGATATATATGTTTTTTTTCAACAGCGTATGGCTGTGGATGTTGTTTGATGATCAGAAATGGATATCAGCATTCAAGTATATAAATAATATCTGGATAGGAATATTTGTTTATTCGCTCATTTTCATGGCTGCCGCGGAGGTCGTGACGTTCGTGTTGTGGGCTCTGAAGAAAATGCGGAAGGGCTATGCGGGATATCGTAAATATATCGTGGCAAGGGGGGCGATAGTCGTGTCGCTCGTGATCGGTTTCAGTGTCTACGGTGTTATACACTATCATAAGATAACTGTGACGGAGTATGATGTGGATATAGACAAGTCCACGCAGGCGGGAGAATCGATGAAGATCGTGCTTGTGGCAGATACTCATCTCGGATATTCCGTGGGCGAAGACATGATGAAGCAGATGGTGGACAGGATAAATGCACAGGATCCGGATCTCGTAGTGTTTGCAGGTGATATTGTCGACAATGATTATTTCGCGATGACGGACCCGGAAAAGATAGCTAAGACCTTGTCCGGTATAAAGTCAAAGTATGGAGTCTATGGGGTCTATGGCAACCATGATGTCGAAGAAAATCTGATAGGCGGGTTCACGATATCTATCGGCAAAAAAGTCCGTGTGCAGCCCGAAGTGGATGAATTTGCAGAAAAGGCAGGCATCACGATCCTTCAGGATGAAAGCACCGTCATTGCGGGAGATATAACTCTCATAGGCAGATGCGATGCCACGAAGACGAACAGCGACAGTCCGCGAGCTTCGATCGCAGAGCTTACTTCGGGTGCAGACCTGAGCAAGCCTGTGATATGCCTGGATCATCAGCCGTCAGAGCTACAGGAAAAGGCAGATGCCGGTGCAGATCTCGACCTTTGCGGACATACTCACGACGGACAGGTTTTCCCGGGAAATCTGACGATAAACCTGTTCTGGGACAACGCATACGGACTCCTGAAGGTCGATGATATGTACTCGATCGTGACATCAGGAGTCGGAGTATGGGGACCGGCCATGAGAGTCGGTACTGACAGTGAGATCGCTGTAGTGAACGTGGATTTCAGGTAATGCAGTAAGCACAGCGCATATAATACGGTGATTCCGGACAGCGCGAGATCGTGAGCGGTGTGCAGATCTGGTATGACGGGTTCAGCACGGCGGCATGGACTGGAATATTATCAGATCTTCTCCGATGATCACGATGCTGCTCCACGGCAGCTCGCATGTGTCATCAGGGTTTCTGCTGAAAAAACCGGTGCTTTCCAGAGACGGGACGAGCACCGATTTTATTTTGCCCGTCTTTTTTTCAAATATCATTTCAGCATCCCATAACTGACCATAGCTTCTTCCTGTCGAGACATCGACAATCTCTTTGTTTCCGATTTCACTTAATCGCATA
Organism: Bacteroidaceae bacterium; assembly: GCA_963619345.1. Taxonomy (GTDB): domain Bacteria; phylum Bacillota; class Clostridia; order Peptostreptococcales; family Anaerovoracaceae; genus Lentihominibacter. The sequence goes on along the minus strand of CAVEWO010000015.1, from coordinate 4,089 downwards.
ATTGACTCCTTTAATACAGATAATATTAATGATATTAAACAGAACAGGAGAATATGAAGTGAAAGAAGAGAAAAGCGAAAAAAAGACTCCGGATCAGGAAGATATCACGAAAAGTCTGATAACCGATCTGGGACTTCTGACGACCGGAACTGATTTTGACAGTGATATACAGTATATAAATATAATCGGCAGCATAGAAGGACACACAGTGCTCCCGGCGGACAACAAGGCTACGAAGTACGAGCATCTGATACCTCAGCTTATCGCAGTAGAGGAAAACCCTAAGCTCAAGGGGCTTCTGGTGATACTGAACACGGTAGGAGGTGATGTCGAGGCAGGACTGGCGCTTGCAGAAATGATCTCGACGCTGTCAAAGCCGACGGTTTCACTCGTGCTGGGCGGAGGACACAGCATAGGCATACCGCTTGCGACGGCGGCAGATCATTCGTTTATCGCAAAATCAGCGACGATGACGCTGCATCCTATCAGGACGGCAGGGATCGTGATAACATCAGAGACGACATTCGATTATATGCGCAAGACACAGGAGCGGGTAATCGATTTTATAGAAGAACACTCCGATGCGGAGCGTGACAAGATCGTATCGCTGATGAACAGTAATGACAACATGTCTAACGATGTCGGTACGGTACTTTTCGGCAGCGAAGCTGTAGAGACCGGGATAATCGATGAAGTCGGCGGAGTATCGCAGGCTATATGGCAGTTGAGACACATGATAGGCGAGATGCAGGAATAGCGAGGCCTGTCGCGAGGTTCGATGCGAGGGCAGGCGGGTGCGCATCAAAAAAACGTGAAAAAAGCATTAAAAAATGGATGTATATATTGACAAGATTTTCCATAAAGTATAAAATGTAGAAAGGTAAAAATTTCCACAAACAAAGGAGCGGTAACGATCGAAAGGAGCATGATGGAAAATCTTTCACTGGTGATAGTAACGGATGACAGAGAATACGGCAGGGCGCTCGGACAGGCGCTGCTGCAGCTGTGCAGCGGCATGATGATACGGATATTCCGTAAGGATGAGTTTTTTTCGCAGCGGCATAAGCATGAAAGCAGCGGAGAAGGTGCGATTTTTCTAAGCTCGGCAGACATGATACTGTGGGACGGTTCGGAGGCAGAAGTGTCATATGGCGGCAGGATAATACTGCTGACTGAGAAACCGTCGATGGCTGTCAGCGATCACATAGAAAAGAGATTCTGCATATACAAGTACAGCCAGGCTCAGAGCATAGCAGCAGCACTTTTTGATATATACAGTGATCTGACAGGGCATCGTGCTGTCAATGTAAAGCGGCAGCAGGTCCGTATGCTGGCATTTTCATCGTGCTGCGGAGGTTCGGGATGCACGGTCGCGGCGATGGCAGCAGCTCAGGAGCTGTGCAGGTTCAGAGGCAAGAGGGTGCTGTACCTGTCATTTGAGGAGACTGAATCCACAGGAGATTTCATGAATGTGTCATCAGGTGTGAAAGGCATCGGAGTGTATCTGTATCATCTGTTCAAAGCCAAAGATGCGGTGCTGAGGATGTCTCAAAGATCCGGCAGTGAGAAGAACTGCCCACCTGTTGAGAGCTATACTATTCACGATGATTTCGGGGTCGAGGCTTTTGCACCGGCGGCCGGGAGGAATCCGCTCAGAGAGCTTTCGGAGGATGAACTGGATATCTTTACGGCATCGGTGATAGACAGCGGCAGGTACGATGTGATCGTGATGGATATAGGTACGGGTCTGTCTGCGGTGGATCTGGCCTGTCTGGGCATGGCGGAGAAGATCTGCTTTGTGAGCAGGTCTTCGGGCAGCACGAGCAGGGAAGAACGCTATCTGCAGCATCTGATCTTCAGCTGCGGAGAGGGCGTGATGGACAGGATTATTAAAGTAGAGAATATGGTATCTGATGATCGTGCTGGAGATCCTCATGAGATAGCAGATACGGCTATGCTTGATACGGAAGTTTACCTCAGCAGGAGCAGCACATTCCTGCAGGGCGGGGAGATAAAACGCATATTTCTTGACGGCAGATTTGGACAGGGTATAAAACTGCTCACAGAAAAACTTGTGGGGTTTTAAAAATTCTATTGACAAATTTGTGTGTGAGTACTAATATTACAGCAGAACTTAAAAAAGTCTTCAGGGCAGGGTGAGATTCCCGACCGGCGGTAAAGTCCGCGAGTGCGAGAGCACATGATTTGGTGAGATTCCAAAACCGACAGTAGAGTCTGGATGGAAGAAGATATGTCATATGTGGCTGCGACAGGCAGTCGCAGTATTTTTGAAATCGCAAGCTCTGAAACAAATCGTTTCAGAGCTTTTTTTCGGCAGAGCAGGTATGTGCAGTACAGTACGCATGCACGGCGTATGCGCAATGCAGCAGCTCAGCTTTGCGAAGCGATTTTTAAAAAGCAAGACAGAATACGATCGCACCCTGGAGAAAGATTCGGGGTGTTTTTATTTGAGAACAACACAGAGATATGGAGGATAGACACTGATGACAGATGAGTTGAAAGACAGAGAATATATGGAGCTTGCACTTGAGCTTGCACTTAAGGGATGTGGCAAGGTGGATCCGAACCCGCTGGTTGGTGCGGTGATAGTGAAAGACGGCGAGATCATCGGGAAAGGATATCATACAGAATACGGGAAGCTGCATGCGGAGCGAGAGGCGCTCACAAGATGCAGCAGTTCACCTGAGGGAGCAGTGATGTATGTTACGCTGGAGCCATGCTGTCACCACGGCAAGCAGCCGCCCTGCACAGACGCAGTGATAGACGCGGGCATAAGCCGCGTAGTAATCGGTTCAGCTGATCCGAATCCGCTGGTGGCGGGAAAAGGCGTCGAATTACTGAAGGCTAACGGAATTGAAGTCATCGAAGGCTTTATGAAAGAAGAGTGCGATGCGATAAACCCTGCGTTTTTCCGATTCATAAAGACGGGAATACCGTATGTGGTGATGAAATATGCGATGACGATGGATGGAAAGATTGCAACGCGCACAGGCGCATCGAAGTGGATAACATCAGAATCAGCGAGAAAGCGCGTGCATGAAGACCGGAACAGGTACATGGCGATCATGGCAGGCATAGGGACTGTGCTCAAAGACGATCCGCTGCTGACATGCAGGATATCGGGCGGCAGAGATCCTGTGAGAGTGATCTGCGACACGCATCTCAGGATCCCGGTGGATTCGCAGATCGTGAAGACTGCGAAGAAATACCGGACGCTGATCGCTACTGCAGAGACCGGCGGCAGCGAAACCGGTGCAGATAAGTGCAGCATCCTGACTGCAAAGGGATGCGAGATACTTTACATACCGGTGAAGAATGGCCATCTCGATCTCGAGCAGCTTATGAAAAAGCTGGGAGAGCAGAAAATAAGCAGCGTGCTGCTTGAGGGCGGAGGCACACTCAACTGGTCGGCACTGGAAGCCGGCATAGTCGACAGGATGCAGGTTTACATAGCCCCGAAGATCTTCGGAGGGAAAGATGCGCCGTCTCCGGTAGGCGGTGCGGGCGTGGGGGTGCCTGCAGAGTCATTCCTGACAGAAAAGCCGAAAGTAACGTTTATTGGAGACGACATACTTATAGAGAGCGAGGTGAAAAGGTGTTCACGGGAATAGTTGAAGAAACAGGAACAGTGAAACAGATAAGACGCGGTGCGGCTTCCGCAGTGCTGACTGTGTCAGCGGACAGGGTGCTGACAGACGTGGCGCTTGGAGACAGCATTGCGGTGAACGGCGTATGCCTTACGGTGACGGAGTTCTCGCGGAATGGATTCAGCGCAGATGTGATGCATGAGACGCTTGACAGATCATCGCTGGGAGCTTTGAAATCGGGAAGCACGGTGAATCTCGAGCGTGCGATGAAGGCTGACGGCAGGTTCGGCGGACACATCGTTTCCGGGCATATAGACGGCACGGGAACGGTGGCGGACATAAGGAAAGATGACAACGCAGTGTGGTACAAGATCAGAGCGTCGGGCTCGATCCTCAGGTACATCGTGGAAAAAGGCTCGATCGCGATCGACGGGATAAGCCTGACGGTGGCAGGGCTGGACGATGATTCATTCAGCGTATC
>CAVEWO010000014.1:0-11880 GCA_963619345.1 Bacteroidaceae bacterium | reverse complement strand
CGCCGTATCTGATACTCGATGAAGAGATGGCCGACACGATAATATTCGCAGCTCAGAGAGGCGTGGATGTGAAGCTGATACTGCCGCATATACCTGACAAGAAGTACGCGTACTGGCTTGCGAGGACGCACTACAAGGAGCTGATTTCCGAGGGCGTTCAGATATATGAGTACACGCCGGGATTCGTACATGCCAAGGTGTTCACGAGCGATGACGAAAAAGCCGTCGTAGGAACGATAAACCTTGATTTCAGGAGTTTGTATCTGCATTTTGAATGTGCGGCATATATATGGAAGAATCCGGTGGTGCATGACGTGGAATCGGATTTCCAGAAAACTCTGGGCAAATGTCAGCGGATAACTATGCAGAACTGCAACGAATATAATATCATTTACAGGATCATAGGGAGAGTGCTGCGCCTTATCGCGCCTCTTATGTAAAGAAAGGAAAAAAGAATGCTTTTCAGCAATATAACGACACTTGACGAAGACTTGAATGTAAAAGAGAATCAGTATGTGCTAATAAAGGACGATCGCGTCAAATACATCGGAGACGAAAGACCGCAGGAAACGTACAGACGAGAAATCGACGGAAAGGGCAGACTTTTGATGAGCGGATTTTTCAACGCTCATGCACATTCACCGATGACGCTGATGCGAGGGTACGGAGAAAACATGGTGCTGCAGGACTGGCTCACCAGAAAGATATTCCCGTTCGAAGACAAGCTGACGGGAGAAGCTGTTTACTGGGGCACGATGCTGGCAATGGCTGAATCGCTCAAATTCGGCATCGTTTCAACGAGCGACATGTACTATTTCTGTGACGATATGGCCAGAGCCGTGGCGGACAGCGGTACAAAGAACAATATATCGCGTTCGATAGCGAACCCTATGGGAACAGACGTGAGCAAACTCGAGAGCTTTGATGAAATGAAGCATTTTTACAGAGAATTCAACAATGCTGCAGACGGAAGGATCATAGTAGATATGAGCCTTCACGCCGAGTATACATCGAATCCGGAAACTGCACTGGCGCTGGCAGACTATGCGCGTTCGCTAGACGACGTAAAGATGCAGGTGCACGTTTCGGAGACGGAATTCGAGCACAGCGAGTGCATAAAGAGGCACGGCATGACACCGGCAGCCTATCTCGAAAAGACAGGGATATTTGACGTGCCGACAGTAGCTGCACACTGCGTTTACTCTGATGACAGCGATCTTGAGATATTTAAGAAAAAAGGTGTTACAGTGGCTGCGAATCCAGTGAGCAACATGAAGCTGGCGAGCGGTATATGCAACGTGCAGAAGATAATCGACAAAGGCGTAAATCTTGCCATAGGAACAGACAGCGTGGCCAGCAACAACAGCCTGAATTTCTTCGAGGAGATCAAGACGCTGGTGACCGGTACAAAAGTGATATCAAAGGATCCGACTGCCGTGACTCCCAGGGATGCTCTCAGAGCTGCAACATACGGAGGTGCAAAGGCTCAGGGCAGACTAGACAGCGGTGCTCTCAAAGCGGGAAACAAGGCAGATCTCATAGTCATAGACATTTCAGGACCGAATATGCATCCTGTTCACAGTCTCATCAATAATCTGGTGTATTCTTGTTCTGGCGGCGATGTCCTGATGACGATAGTTGACGGTAAAGTCCTTTATGAAAACGGACAGTACAGCACTATAGATATAGAGAAGACCGTGGACATGGTCGAGAAATCAACACGTGAAATACTTGAAAGGCTTTAATCATGACTAAAAAATCATTGTTGAAAGGTGCTGCGGTAATGGCAGTCGCCGGTATCATAGTAAAAGTGCTGGGAGCATTTTTCAGGATACCGCTGGCGAACATGATAGGCGCCGTGGGCATGGCAAACTATACGCCTGCTTATGCACTGTACAGCTTTCTGCTGGTCGTTTCAACGGCAGGACTTCCGGTGGCGATATCCAAGATGGTGTCTGAACGGTGTGCAAAAGGGCAGTTCAGAGAAGCAGAGAGAGTGTTCAGGATATCAAGGAGGCTCATGATGGTGCTGGGCGTGACAGGGTTCCTGGTACTGCTGATCTTCGGAAAGCACATAGCAGAACTGATAGACATACCGGGGTCTGCGCTTTCCATGAAAGCGACAGCGATAGCGCTGCTGCTCGTACCGGTGATGTCTTCATACAGAGGATATTTCCAGGGCATGCAGGAAATGAGACCGACAGCGATATCGGAGATCGCAGAGCAGTCGTTCAGAGTGCTGTTCGGTCTGGTGCTCGCATATTCGCTGATAGCTAACGAATACAGCATCGCATCAGGATACACTCCTGAGCAGAGAGGAGCCGCCGGAGGATGTTTCGGAGCTTCTGCAGGAGCGATAGGCGGGCTTGCCGTTATGCTGATAGTTTACATGGCGGCCAAGAAAAAGATAAAGCTTAGGATAAAGAATGACAGGACGAGTGTTTATGAAACGGCAGGTATGATACTGAAGAAGATTGCAGTCATTGCCATACCTATAACTATAGGTGCTGCGATAATGCCGATAGTAAATCTCATAGATGCAGGTATCGTAAAGGTCAGACTGATGGCTTCCGGATGGGAATCCGCTGCGGCGGAAAGTCTATACGGGCAGCTGACGGGCTTTGCATCCCCGATAATACAGTTCCCGGAGGTCTTCATGCTCGCGATAGTGATGAGCCTTGTGCCGATGGTCTCTGCGTCGCACAGCGTCGGTGACAGAGAAGAACTCCACAATCACATATCGCTCGGACTGCGTATGACGACGATAATCGCATTCCCTGCGTCGACAGGCATATTCGTACTCGCAGAGCCTATACTGACGCTTTTATATGCGTCACAGAAGGCCAGCGCCATAGCGGCAGCTCCGTGTCTGCAGATATTTGCAGTAGGATTCGTATTCCTGTCAATAATAACTACTATGACGGGAGCATTACAGGGTATAGGAAAACAGCATATACCTGTGATAAATCTCTGCGTAGGTGTGATCGCCAAGTTTGTCGTGACATGGACTCTCACAGCGATCCCGGAGATCAATGTAAAGGGAGCAGCTATAGGTTCAGCTTCTGCATATCTGATCGCGATGATACTGGATCTGATCGCACTGAAAAAGTACAGCGGAGTCAAGTTTGATGCGGCTGTAGCAGTTAAAAAGCCGCTGATATCCTCTGTCGTGATGGGGCTGATCGTACTGCTGCTGTACAGGTTTTCGTCCATGCTGACGGGCAGCAGCAGCATTTCGACGGTTATATCGATATTTGCAGGAGTCGTGGTGTACGGACTAATGATACTGAAGACAAAGGCCATAAGCCGTGATGAACTGATGACGATATCGGCCGGAAGAAAGCTCGCTGCGATATGCGATAAGCTCAAGCTGTGGTAAGGGTCTCGCAAAGGTTGAAAACAGCAGTCTATATCCTAAAACAGCTTGACAAACCCATTGAAAAATGGGAAAATAGAACACAGAGCTCAGGCAGGATTAAGAGTAGATACGAGGCGGGCCTGAATTTGTATTTGAAATAATAAAAGGCTATATGTTATTAATTTTAAGGAGGATTTATTGATGAATAAAGCGGAATTAGTAGCTGCAGTTGCAGAAAAGACCGGTTTTACAAAGAAGGACGCTGAATTAGCTGTCAATGCTTTTGTTTCAAGCGTAGAAAGCTCTTTAGTTAAAGGTGAGAAAGTACAGCTGATAGGTTTTGGAACTTTCGAAGTTCGTGAAAGAAAAGCAAGACAGGGAAGAAATCCTAGAAAGCCTGGCGAAGTGATCAAGATCGACGCTTCAAAAGCTCCTGTATTCAAAGCTGGAAAAGCTCTTAAGGATGCAGTGAATAAATAAGACAGTGTGTCTGTTAAAGGGTAACTCGGTTACCCTTTTATTTTTTTGAGGAGGCAGTATGAGGATAGATAAGTTTCTTAAAAACTCCCGTATCATAAAACGCCGTACTGTTGCAAAGGAAGCCTGCGAGCAGGGCAGGATAACGGTGAACGGCAAGGTGGCGAAACCCGGCACAGAAGTGAAAGCGGGTGACGAGATCTATATACAGTTCGGCAGCGGGAGTCTGCGGGTAAAAGTTACAGAGTTAAAGGATTCGTGCCGCAAGGAAGATGCGGCTTCGATGTATGAAGTGATAGAGTAGGAGATTTATGCAGAAGAAAAGCAAAGCAAGAGAGAAGATAGAAAACATCAGAAGAGAGATAGAAGAGAATGCAGAACAGAGCATGAATGCGCTGCTGGCGCCTGAGCTGTGTGATCTTGACGAAGAGAAGATGATCTCTGAAATGAGATTCAGAAAGTACGACTGGGAGAGCAACGAGAGAGGAGAAGTGCACGGCGGAGCAATATCAGCCATGTTTGATACGGCGATGGGAATAACCGTGCTGGCATACTGTGATTCAGTCGAAATATCCACAGCTGACCTCAGCGTCAGCTTCATAAGACCGTTCCTGGGAGAGTCGTTTATATTCAGGTCTGAAGTCATCCACCTCGGCAGGTCGCTCGTGCGTGTGAGAGCGCTAGCGTACGACGAGGAAACAGGGAAGACACTGGCTTCGGCTATGACGAATTTCGTCCATCTCAAATGATGATACTATATCAGGGCATGAAAAAACCTGCGACCTCGTTTGAGGAGCAGGTTTTTTGTGTTACTGCACCAGACTTTCCGTGTAGTGGAACAGGTTCATCAGAGCCGCTTCTCTGTGTGTCAGGCTGCATCTGTATGAAACTGCATTGATATCGGCTTTTGATGCGAACACGTCGAGATCACTGCTTTCCAGAGTGTTTTCTGTGATCGAGTCTTTAGTGCCGAGCGCATCGGCCAGGAAAGCTGCAGCACCGTTTTTGCTGTCTGACGACCATGTCATACGCGGATCTGTGACGTTGTATGAGATGTCGCTGAGTCCTGATGTCGTCAGGAATTCAGCGGACATATCTGAAAGAGTAGTTTTGTCTGTACTGCGGGATCTCATCTTCAGCGTGAACGTACCGCCTGAAGTCGAGACGTATGAAATGTCCGATGCGGAGATGACCTCCCCTGTATCCTCGTCCTGAAGATAGATGCCGCTCTGCAGTGTGTACATAAGACTGATGATGTTGTTGCTGTTATCGCCGCTTATGACTGTTTCGGGAAGCGATGTCTCGGTCAGGGTGTATACGAAATTGTCGCCGAGCTTTTCGAATCTGTTTTTTATGCTGTTGTATGATTTTTCGAATTTTGATGTAAAGCTGCTCACATCGTTGTCGTTCACAACGACTACGGCAGTGGCGGATGTAGGTGTGTATCCGTCGGCGGATTCACATTCGAACGACGCCAGATCGAAGAGCTTTCCGGAGCTCTTTTCTGTTGCGAGAAGGCTTCCGATCGTTTCGACCGGATTAGGATAGTGATTTTCAAAGCTGAAAGGATCATGATATCCTGAGATCGACATCGTTATCGTGTAGGCGTGCGGGTATGACGGTGCTGAAGTCGACAGAGATGCTGTCATCGTGCTCAGCATTTCATAGGAGCCTGCCTGTATGAGCTCTATCTCATCGCTGCTGTCTATGTTTATGAAGCTGCCGGAGCTGTAGTATTCAGGATCTACAGCTGAAGCACCTGTGAACTCACCATGATCTATTTCGGTGACTATGAGCGATATGTTTCCATGTATTTCAGGTCCGAGAAGCGAGGTCAGCGAGATCGCCAGCGACTGCATCGAATTCTTGAAGTCATCAGTGCGTATGGAGCACTGGAGAATGGTCGGTTCACTGTTTTCATACCCTGTGGTTGCAGGATTTGACAGTATCGTATAGCTGCTGCCGTTGTCGGCTATCTCTATATTGTTTTTCTTTGCCCATGACTTGAGATATTCTGAAACCAGTGAATATTGTCCTGAATCGCCGGAAAAAGTGGAAGTCAGCTCTTCATAAGTGGATTCCAGCGATGATTTCAGTTCGTTTTCTCTGTTCATTTCTCCAAGTGAACAGCCGTTTAAAAACATCACCGATATTAGTATCAGCGGGATGATCGTTATTATGTATTTTTTCATGGTCTATATTTCTCCTTGTCTGTCCCTTTCAATTCGAATATAATAATAGTATAATACCATATGAAGAAAATACAATGTAAAGATTAGATGAATCTTTGAGAAATTATGCAAGGAGACAGAGATGGAAACTCGTAACTTTCTGATACGCGATGCGGAATTCAGCGACTATGAATATTTTATGCGATGGGAGAACGATCCTAAGGTGACGCGCTATCTTTCCTTTGACGAGGGCAGGACGTATGAAGATGTGGTCATCGAGGCTCTTTACAATAAATTCAGCAAGGACAGGATGGATTTTACGATAGTAGATCGTGAAAAGGATGTACCCGTGGGCAGGATATTCATTTCAAGGATCGACAGGCATGCCGATTCTCTGGATATAACGAAATTCTATATCGGAGACATCTCGCTGTGGGGAAAAGGAGTTGCCGGGGAAATAATGAACGAGCTGCTCGAGTACTGCTTTACTTTCCTGCATATGGAGCGCGTGACGCTGGATTATTATACGGGGAACAAGCGCGCATACACTCTTTACGAGAGCCTTGGCTTCAAAGAGGAAGGCGTGGCGAGGAATGCCACGAAAAAGGACGGCAGATATTATGACCTTCATATAATGTCGATGCTCAGGTCGGAATTTTTCGGCGAAAAGGAATAAAAAAACAGCTCTGGTATCTCAAGGGCGTATTATGCCCGCAGCGGATATCATGCGGTATTTGCACTCTTGTACACAGGGAAACTTTTGAATACAGCGTTTTCAGCGTTTTCGGGAAAGCGTTGTTTTTTTGAGTCTTTTGCGTTTTTTAAAAAGTGCATTCAAATACACAGGTATGGTATTGACTCATTCTGTATTTTGTGTATAATTTATAACGATAACGAAAGGGAAAACAACATATAGTGGTAAGAGAGGAGAGTATGTATGGATCAGATAAAGCATATCATCAAACGAGATGGAAGGACTGTCGATTTTAATGTCGACAAGATCGCAGACGCTATCTATAAAGCTGCACAGGTACTGGGCGGCAAGGATTACGACATGGCGAGATTCCTGGCAAGACAGGTAGAGGTTTATCTTCTTGAGATATGTCACAATGAGATACCTACTGTAGAGCAGATACAGGATGCTGTAGAGAAGGTGCTGATCGAGAACGGTCACGCGAGGACTGCCAAAGAGTTCATCCTTTACAGGGCAGAGCGTACGAGAGTAAGAGACATGAACACGAGACTCATGAAAATATATGAGGATCTTACTTTCAAAGAGGCAAAGGACAACGACACAAAGCGTGAGAATGCCAATATAGACGGCGATACAGCGATGGGAACAATGCTCAAGTACGGCTCCGAAGGTGCGAAACAGTTCTACGAGATGTTCGTGCTCAAGCCTGATCATGCCAAAGCGCACAGAGAAGGCGACATACATATCCATGACATGGATTTCCTGACACTTACTACGACATGCTGCCAGATAGATATAGAGAAACTTTTCAAGGGAGGCTTTTCAACAGGACACGGATTCCTCAGAGAGCCGAACGACATACAGAGCTACGCTGCGCTTGCCTGCATAGCTATACAGTCCAACCAGAACGACCAGCACGGAGGCCAGAGCATACCTGACTTTGACTACGGCATGGCTAACGGCGTCAAGAAGACGTACAGAAAACTTTACTGGACGAACCTTGGAAAAATGCTCAATCTCCTCTTTGACATAGAAGACGGAGTAGAGCAGGTAAAAGCCATAGGTGCGGAGATCATGGAAAAGGACGATATATATCCTATCCTTGCGGATGACAACGGCTACAAGGAAAAAGAGCGCGAATACCTCAGGGATATAGTCGATGAAGGGATCATAGACAAGCTCCAGAAAAAGGCTACCAAATATGCAAATGAAGAGATCAGGAGAGCTACATATCAGGCGATGGAGGCATTTGTGCACAACCTCAACACGATGCACTCCAGAGCAGGCGCACAGATACCTTTTTCTTCGATAAACTACGGTACCGACACATCTCCTGAAGGCAGGATGATAATAGAAAATATACTGCTCGCTACGGAAGCGGGTCTTGGAAACGGCGAAACTGCGATTTTCCCAATACACATATTCAAGATAAAGGAAGGCGTCAACTATAATCCCGGCGATCCGAACTACGACATGTTCAAGCTGGCATGCAGAGTTTCTGCGAAGAGACTCTTCCCTAATTTCTCATTCATCGACGCTCCGTACAATCTTCAGTACTATCATGAAGGCGACCCTAACACGGAAGTCGCTTACATGGGCTGCAGAACGAGAGTAATAGGAAACGTATATGATCCTGAGCGTGAAGTCGTGGGTGGAAGAGGAAATCTGAGCTTTACATCGGTAAACCTTCCTAGAATAGCGATAAAGGCGCATGGTGACATAGACTGGTTCTTCGAGGAGCTGGAAAGAAAAGTCGATCTCTGTATCGATCAGCTCATGGAAAGATTCAAGATCCAGTGTTCAAAGAAAGTGAAGAATTACCCGTTCCTGATGGGTCAGGGCATATGGATAGATTCGGACAAGCTCAAGCCTGAGGATTCCGTGGCAGAAGTGCTGAAGCACGGCACGCTGACGGTAGGCTTCATCGGACTTGCGGAATGTCTGAAAGCGCTGATCGGCGTACATCACGGAGAGAGTCCTGAAGCTCAGAGTCTCGGCCTTGAGATAATAGGGTTCATGAGAAAGAAGATGGATGAAGAGTCGAAGAAGGTCGGTCTCAATTTCACGCTTATAGCGACACCTGCAGAGGGGCTTTCGGGAAGATTCGTAAGGATCGACAAGGCCAAGTACGGCGTGATAGAGGGCGTTACGGACAGAGAGTACTACACTAACTCTTTCCATATACCTGTATATTACAATATAAACGCATTTGACAAGATAAAGCTTGAGGCGCCTTATCACGCGCTCACGAATGCAGGCCACATAACATATATAGAGCTGGACGGGGATCCGTGCAAGAACCTCGATGCGTTCGAGCAGGTCGTAAGATGCATGAAGGAGAGCGGAGTCGGATACGGTTCCATCAACCACCCAGTAGACAGAGATCCTGTGTGCGGCTACACCGGTATCATAGACAACGAGTGTCCCTGCTGTCACAGAACAGAGGATGACGGCGATCAGGGCTTCGAGAGGATCAGACGTATCACCGGATATCTCGTAGGCACGATGGACAACTGGAACGACGCAAAGACTGCTGAAGAGAGAGACCGGGTAAAACACAGTATAGATTCGGGAAGAGAGACACTGTAATGGCTGCAATCGACGGATCAGCTTCTTTGAAGCTTGCAGGGATCGTAAGAGAATCGATAGTCGATGGTCCCGGTATAAGATTCACGATTTTCTGCCAGGGCTGCCCGCATGACTGTCCGGATTGTCACAATCCTGAAACTCATGATTTTGCAGGCGGTTTTGACTGCAGCACAGACAGGCTGATCGAGGAGATAGAGAAAGATCCGCTGCTGGCAGGAGTCACGTTCTCGGGAGGCGAGCCGTTCTGCCAGGCTGAGATGTTTGCAGAGCTGGCGGAAAAGGTCAGGAAAAAAGGTCTTTCTGTGACTGTGTTCAGCGGATACACATATGAACAGCTGCTCGTGATGGCAGAGAAAGATGTTAATGTAAAGAGGCTGCTGGAGCTCACGGATCTTCTGATAGACGGTCCCTTTGTAAAGGCGCAGCGCGATCTGACTCTGCAGTTCAGGGGCAGCAGGAATCAGCGACTGATCGATATGGAAAAGACGAGAGAAGCAGGAAAAGTCGTGCTGTGGGGAGGTGATTCGGGCAGCGGACAAACGTGTTAAATCGCAGATTCGGGCAGCTCATAAAAAAGTTCTTGTGTTAGCATTTTTAGTATGCTATAATGTCATTTGTTCGAGTCTGTTTTATGATTTTAATGATTCGTGCTCGAGTTAAAAGCAAGTGAGAAAAGTTGCGAAAGCTTTTAGATACCAAATGTATAAGGAGGTGCGGCAGATGTCAAGAAAGTGTGAAATTTGCGGAAAGGGTCAGGTTTCAGGAAACAATGTATCCCATTCCAACAGACATACTAGAAGAAAATGGAATGCTAATATTCAGTCTGTAAAAGTCGATGACGGCGGAACAGTAAGAAAAGCAAAAGTATGTACTAGATGTTTAAGATCAGGCAAAGTAAACCGTGCCATCTAAATTTGAAAAATAGACGCTCACAATGTGGGCGTTATTTTTTTCCTGAAATGCTTCATGGCAATGCTCAGGCTGCTATGTTTTCTTTATCAGCATGATCCCCAGAACTGCGAGCACGATGCTGAGAAGCATCACCCAGTATTCAGGAGGGAGCACGAGTGCGAAAATCGTGATGATGCCGAGCGTCAGCATTGCGATACCTGCTTTTTTTGCAAAACACTGCTGTTTCCTTTTCTTTCTTTCCGGTCTGCAGCAGCCGTATTTCTGTCTGTTCATAACGGATCACCTCAGGATATAATATGCGTGTTTGCCGGTATTGTGCATGTATGCCCCGAAGATGTATAATGTTATGCAACAGAAGAAAAATATCAGAAGGAGATCTGTTATGCTTGATATCCAGACAAAGCTGGGAGATATAAAGTTTTCACCCGGCATCATAAACGGAATAATCGTCGATTCGCTGGCAGACTTCGGCGATGATGTCTACATGATGAATTATAAAGGCAGATATATGGATGCTGTGCCCGGGATCGCTCCGAAGCTGAATCTCTATAATGACGAGTCAGGCGGGATAGAGCTTGAAGAAACAGAGAACGGCATAAAAATAAAAGTATATATAGTGGTGCGTTTCGGTCTGAGCATCGGAACGCTGACTTCAGATATCATCGACCGCATCAGCGAAAATTTTGAAAAGACCATGGGCGAAAAACCCGAAAAAGTGACGATCGCAGTAACGGGCGTATTTTCAAAAAGCATAGGCAGAAGATATATAGAGGTGAGCAGATAAATGGATTTAAAGGAAAGTGTCACATCGCTGAAAGGCGTGGGGCCTAAAAAGGCGGAAGTGCTGAAAAAACTCGGCATCAGCACGCTGGAGGATCTCGTGTTCTTTCTGCCGAGAAGCTATGAGGACAGGCGAAACCGCGTCGATATAGGCGATGCGGCAGAGGATCAGAACGCCGTCGTGACAGGTGAGGTAAAGCTCGTGGTGAACGACAGGTACAGAGGCGGCAGGAAACAGATGCTCAGACTGCTTGTCGATGACGGCACAGGCTCTATGGAAGTCGTGTTCTTCAATGCGAAATATCTTCAGCACAGTTTCAGGATCGGCAGGAAATACACTTTTTTCGGCAAAATGACGCGAAACTTCGGAAAAATGCAGATGATCCATCCGGAATTCAGCGATGCGGACGGCATGGAGGACGGGATACTGCCGGTGTATCCGCTGACAAAAGGCGTTTCACAAAAGGAAATGCGCACGTGGCAGAAATCGCTGAAAGGGACATATGCCATGGCAGACGACATGCTGAGCAGCGGGGCGGTGGAGCGCAACAGGCTGTGCAGCCTGAGCTATGCGCTAGAAAACGTGCATTTTCCTGAACAAAAACAGAAGCTGCTCGAGGCGAAGTACAGACTTATCTTCGACGAACTGCTCGTACTGCAGACAGGTATGTTTCTGGTCAGGCAGAATGTCACGGACGGGAGAAACGGCATAGCGTTTTCACATGAAGCCGATACGGGCAGATACATAGAATCGCTGCCGTATCCGCTCACGGGGGCTCAGCAGCGGTGTGCGGATGAGATAGAGCGTGATCTGGAAAGCGGCACGGCGATGAATCGTCTCGTCCAGGGCGATGTTGGCTGCGGAAAGACTGCAGTCGCCGAGATCGCGATGTACAAGG
>CAVEWO010000013.1:0-11951 GCA_963619345.1 Bacteroidaceae bacterium | reverse complement strand
AGACAGGAGATTCGAAGCAAAACCTGAAGATCCGTCGATGGACGCTTTCCTTGAGAAAGAAGGAATAGTGAAACCTTATCAGCCAAAGGCGTTCGAATCCGACGTACTGCAGAGGATCGAAGCCCAGGAGGCAGAAAAAGAAGCGAAGAGACTTGAGGAAGAAGCAAGACTCGCCGCTATAGAAGCTGCGAAAAAAGAAGCTGAGGCTGAAGCCAGGAGAAAGGCAGAAGAAGAGGCAAGACGCGCAGCAGAAGAAGCAGAAAGACAGAGAGTGGCTGAAGAAGCACGCCGTGCCGAAGAAGCGAAAATCGCAGCAGCTGAAGAAGCTAGAAGAAAAGCCGAGGAAGAAGCTGCAAGGCTGGCAGAGATCGCAAGAAGAAACGCAGAAGAAGAAGCTCGTCGTGCCGAAGAAGCTCGTGTAAAAGCGGCCGAAGAAGCACGGCTCCGTGAAGAGGAGGCTGCAAGGCTGGCGGCTGAGGAGGAAGCAAGGAGAAAAGCTGAGGCTGAAGCTAGAGTAAGGGCTGCAGAAGAAGCCAGACGCAAGGCGGAAGCAGATCTCAGAGCTGCGCAGGAAGCTGCGAAGATCAGAGCTCAGCAGGAAGCCAGAATGGCAGCTGAAGCAGAAGCCCGATTCAAGGCTCAGCAGGAGAAGAAACAGCTTGAGGCGATAGAGGCGCAGAAACGTCTTGAAGCGCAGAGAAAAAGACTTGAAGAAGAGGCTAACCAGGCGGTAGCAGAGGAAGAAGTGCGTCGCGTCATCGAGCAGACTACAAGAATGCGTGATGAGGAAGCTGCCAGGATAAGAGCTACGGTCGCTGCAATGAGAGAAGGCATCGATCAGATCAGAGAAAATGCGGTGAGCCGCGAAGTGACAGAAGCTCATCAGGCTACGAAGAATCAGATCGACGAGATGGCGAAGGCAAGGAGTTCGTTCTTTGCAGAGCTTGAAGAAGCAGACCGCCAGAGCGCACCTGCTGAAGCAGAAGCCACAGCCGCAGATTTTGTTCAGACAGATATATCTGCAGAAAAAGAAATAACAGAAAACAACGTTACAGGGAGAGACACGCTCTTTTCAGAAAGCGAGCTTTTCCATACTAAAACAGTAGATAAAGCAGCTGTCATGGCGGGCCTTAGCGAGGACACAATAATAGCAAACAAGAGAACGACAGCCGCTCCGGCAAGTGACGAGGAG
This sequence comes from Bacteroidaceae bacterium, assembly GCA_963619345.1. Lineage (GTDB taxonomy): Bacteria > Bacillota > Clostridia > Peptostreptococcales > Anaerovoracaceae > Lentihominibacter. The sequence continues at coordinate 10,759 of CAVEWO010000013.1, read as the reverse complement.
TTTTTCAGCAGCCTCGATGCGGCAGCAGAGCATCAGGATGCACAGCCTATAGATTTCAGGACTGATGCGGAAAGCGCACCGGCAGCAGACAATGCAGGCGATCTGCTCAGGCAGTTTGAAAATATCAGTATCGATGATCTGTCACAGTTTGAGCAGCCGCAGGAAGGACAGCCGGAAGAACCGCAGACAGCTGAAGAATTCAGGATGAGCGACACTATCCAGGCAGGAAGCCTCGGAGAGCAGTTCAGAACAGAACAGAGCGGCGGTCTGAACGATACAGTAGTGATGCCTCACAGCGACAGCTTCAGCCAGATACCGGCAGCCAACGATTTTGACAATTATGGAAATGAAGAAGCTGCAAATTACATAAGGCAGCAGCAGGAACAGGACAGCACAGCAAGCATGAACGAGTTCTATGGCGACGGATTCCTTGATGACGAAGACGAGTCGCAGCTTTCCAGGAAAGAAATCAGACGCAGAGCGAAAGAGCAGAAGAAACTCGAACGCGAAAGAGCAAAAGAAGAGAAAATACTGGCAAAGAGAGACGCAGAATTCGATAACGAGACTTCAGATGAAGTTGAAGAATATGAGAAAAAAGGTGCAAAGGGCAGACTGGTGCTGAAGATAATCCTCGTTATACTGATCGTTATACTTGCAGCGGAAGTCATCGGCATGGCCATAAGGTTCATCGCACCACAGAGCGGTGCAGCTACTTTTATAGACAATCAGCTGAATAAGGTCATCCGCCTCATAACCGGGGATGCGGCAGATGGAACTATATACAGCACCGGAGCTATGCAGATAACTGTAACAGATCCGGACAGCGGAGCAGATATCACTATCGTTTAGCACAGGCCGGGTGGTTTGTGAAGCTTTAGAGGGAGGTATGGAGTACTATGACAAAAGAGAAAAAGAGGCGGACGAGTCTGCACATAATAATCGCGATCGTCATAATACTGGGATTGTTTCTGAGCCTGATAGGATTCATTACGGATTTCATGTGGTTCAGAGAACTTGGATATGTATCGGTGTTTTTCACAAAGCTTTTCACTCAGATAAAAATAGGAGTGCCGACTTTTGTTGTAGTAACATTCCTTGCATATATATATCTGAAATTTCTCAAGCGGGGATATTTTAAGAAGGTCGCTTCGGATGAACCCGTAAACCATGGGAAGCTCAATCTCATATCATGGGGACTTGCGGCAGCCTATGGTGCGATAACGACATTTTTCACTGTTACAAAACTGTGGTTCGATTTTCTGCAGTTTGTAAACAGCACGCCGTTCGGCAAAAAAGATCCGCTTTACGATATGGAGATCTCTTTCTATGTATTCAAGCTGGACTTTATAGAAGAAGTGAACCAGATCGTGCTGGTACTGCTGATCGCATTTGCAGTGCTCACCGTGATCTATTATTCGATACTGCTGACTGTGAGAACGCCTAAGATCTTTGAAGAAAAGGCGCAGACTGCGGATGAGGAAGAGGAACAGGCGCAGGGCGGCGGAACCGGATTCGATAATCTGAACAGCATGTTCGGCAAATTCGCAGAAGCATTTATGGGAAAGGCCGGCAGCGGGTTCAAGAGACCGTCGAGACCGCACAGGACGTTTGACAACCAGAATCTGAAGATGCTCATATCGATAGCAGAAAAGCAGCTGATAATAGTCGGAGTGCTGTTTTTCCTGATGGTCGGAGTGAACTTTTTCCTCAAACAGTATGATCTGCTGTTCGGCAGCACGGGGGCAGTGCATGGTGCAGGGTTTACTGATGTGAACGTCACATTGTGGATGTACAGGATAATAATGGTGCTTGCAGTATTCGCAGCAGCAGGATTTGCAGTCGGAATAAGCAGGAGACACATAAAGCCTGCAGTCGCAGCGCCGATCATAATGATAATAGTTGGAGTTGCAGGCACAGGTGCCGCGCTCGTAGTGCAGAATCTTGTAGTTACGCCTGACGAGATCAACAAGGAAAGCAAGTATCTGGAACGAAACATAGAATATACTCAGGCTGCATACGGACTCAGCGATGTAAATAAGAAGGAATTTGCGGCAAGCGACGCATTGACCGGCGAAGATATAAGCAGGAACGATGAGACAATATCGAACATAAGAATAAACGATTATGAGCCGGCGAAGACCTTTTACAATCAGACGCAGAGCATCAAGCAGTATTATTCGTTCAACGATGTCAATGTCGACAGATATAATATAAACGGCGAATATACGCAGACTTTCCTGTCGGCCAGAGAAATCGACGAGAATTCGATAAATGACACATGGCTGAACAAGCATCTGAAGTACACACACGGATACGGCATAACGCTTTCACGTGTAGACAAGATAACAGCCAGCGGTCAGCCGGATATGCTGATAGGCGGTATACCTCCGGTATCTGATGTTGACGAGATCAAAATCACCAGACCGGAGATCTACTATGGCGAGCTGACAAACAATTATGTTCTTACGAACACGTCGGAGGAAGAATTCGACTATCCGGACGGCAATGAGAACAAATACACGACGTACGAAGGAGATGCCGGCATCAAGCTGAACCCGCTCAACAGATTTATGTTCGCGGTCAAGGAACGAAGCCTCAAGCTTCTCGTATCCGGCAATGTCAAGAGCTCCTCGAAGATCCTGATAAACAGGAATATCAAGGAGAGAGTGAGACAGATAATGCCGTATCTTGAATACGACAAGTCGCCTTACATGGTGACCGACGGCGGAAAGCTTTACTGGATCATAGACGCATACACATACACCAACAGATATCCTTATTCGGAGGCATTCAGCGATACTTCCGACACGAATTATATAAGGAATTCAGTAAAAGTAGTTATAGACGCATACAACGGCACGACGGACTACTACATCGTGGATGATACCGATCCTATAGCGCAGAACTTCAAGAAGATATATCCTGATCTTTTCAAAGATATCAAGGATATGCCGGAAGGAATAAAGGCGCACATAAGGTATCCGAGCACGCTGCTCAACATACAGGCACAGGTATATCAGAGATATCATATGAATGACGTGAAGGTGTTCTATCAGAACGAGGACCTCTGGCAGATATCAAGCGAGATATACGGTACAGAAGAGCAGACGATGACGCCGAATTACTATATCATGAAGCTTCCTGGCGAAGACAGTGCGGAATTCGTGAACTCGATACCGTTCACGCCGAAGGACAAGAAGAATCTGATGGGTCTGTTCGTGGCGAGAAATGACGGCGAGAACTATGGCGAGCTGATACTTTACCAGATGCCTAAGAGCCAGACGGTATACGGTCCGATGCAGGTGGAAGCCCAGATCGACCAGAACACTGAGATTTCCAAGGAATTTTCACTTTGGAACTCATCCGGATCGAAATACAGCAGAGGAAACATGTTCGTGGTTCCGATTGAAGATTCGCTGCTTTATATAGAACCGGTATATCTGGAGGCGACGAACTCGAGCATACCGGAAGTAAAGCGAGTCATCGTCGTGTATGGAGACCGGATCGCTTATGAAGCTACTCTTGCAGAAGCTCTCAACTCGATGTTCGGAGAGGGCAGCGCATATGAAAGCACAGACAGCAGCGGCAGCACAGACACTACATCAGACGGCGGCGAACTCAGTCAAACTGAAATAATAAAGAAAGCTCAGGAAGCGTTCGACAATGCTCAGGATGCACAGAAAAACGGAGACTGGGCGAAGTACGGTGAATATCTTAATGAACTGGATAAATATTTAAATATGTTAAGTAAATAGGATTATTGTTCAGGACATTCCCTTTGCGCCGATTAGGTTTGACGGGAATGTTCTGTCGCATTCTGGCTGAAAATAAATCAAGAAATGAGAGGAGACAGCTATATGTTAAAGTATGATTTGGATAAGATGCTCTACGTCATACCTGCGGACAAGCACAGTCCGGAAGAGGTGAGCAGCATACTGAAAGAGCATCCCGAGGTGAGATTCGTATCGCTCGTCGGAATTGATATAGGGGGGCACGACACTGATGAGAAAATACCTGTTGAGGAATTTCTCGGGAATATGGAGAAATTCATGCGGCACGGTGTTCAGACAGACGGATCCAGCGTAGTGCTTCCGAAGATAGCAGAGCTGAACAATGCTAAGGTCGACATCATACCGGATGCCACGGTGAACTGGTTCATAGATCACAACTTCAACTACACAGATCATGAGACAGGACTGCCGGTGGGAACTCTCAGAATCCCGTCATCGCTGGTGCATAACGATTCTGCCAGAGTAGGATCGAGAGTAATACTCAGAGATGCGATCCGCAGTTTCAAAGAGGATCTGATGCAGCTGCTGAGAGAAAATCCATACGTTTTCGAGTATCTCGATGCAGACAGTGCGGACGATATAGAAAAGATCGTGATAACCGCTGCAACAGAGCTTGAATTCTGGGTAAAGACACCAGATGACGATGCGGACAGAGAGCAGCTTTCCACAGCGCAGATGTTAAAAGAACAGTACTGGAAGAGAACGACCGGTACTGTCAGAACAGCCCTCGAAGAAGTGATGCTGGTGCTGCAGAAATATGGCTTCGAGATGGAAATGGGCCACAAGGAAGTCGGAGGGGTAAAGGCAAACCTCAGCAATTCCGGGAGCTACGACCATGTAATGGAGCAGCTGGAGATCGACTGGAAATACTCGACTGCTGTCCAGGCTGCGGACAATGAGAATCAGATAAAATACGTCGTAAGAGATATATTCAGGACGTACGGACTCGAAGTGACCTTCATGGCAAAACCCGTGGAAGGCGTTGCGGGAAACGGTGAGCATACTCATATGGGGGTGGCTGCAAAGCTCAGGGACGGCAGGATGATAAACCTGTTCTCGTCTTCGGATCCTGAGAATGAATTCATGAGTCCGGTCGGCTTCGGAGCTCTTATGGGCATACTCAAGAACTACGACGTGATAAATCCGTTCGTAAGTTCGACAAATGACTCCCTCAACAGGCTCAAGCCGGGATATGAAGCACCTGTCTGCACGGTGACGTCGCTTGGTCACAGCGCAAAACTGCCGTCCAGAAACAGGACAGTGCTCGTAGGTCTTGTAAGAGAAATGGGCAACCCGATGGCAACAAGATTCGAGCTGAGAGCACCGAACCCTAAGAGCAATACGTATCTCGTGCTGGCAGCATCATACATGGCAATGCTCGACGGCATAAAGGAAGCACTTGAAAACGGCAAGACGCCTGCAGATCTCGAGATGTCCATATCAAAGGGCTACGGCGAGGAAGACTTCTATCTGGACACAGACAGGATATACAGAAGCGAAAAAAACGTGTTCGATGAATATACAGAAGAAGAGAGAAGCAGATATTTCGGCAGGGCTCCGAGAACTGTATGGGAAAACATACAGGCATTCGAGGAATATCCTGAGAAGCTGGATATCTTCAGAAGAGATGACGTAATGAGCGATATCGCTCTCGCATCATTCAAAGAGGCGATCAGAGCACAGTGGGCGACAGAACTCCATGACAGGATCATACCTGACACGATGGACTTTGTGAGAGCATGCTGCAAAGCGCACGATGACCTTGACTGTGTGGATTACGACAGATATTACTGGGGAAAGATACAGAAACTCAGAAATCAGCTGGGAAGAGACACACTCGACGAATTCTGCCTGCTGACAAGGATAAAGAGAGCGCTGGACAGAGGCGAGTACGATCAGGCATCCGCAATGCAGATAGAGATGCAGCAGAAAGTCGAGGAGCTGACAAATCTTTATATTACATATAAAAAGAATTTATTTTAATATTTGCAAAGGAGAAGAAAATGCTGGATATCAAGAGAATAAGAGAGGATTTTGATAACGTAAAGAAAGCTGTTGAGTCGAGAGGCCAGGGAGACTTTGGGATAGATAATGTTATAACGCTTGACAAGAAAAGAAGAGAGCTGCTTGCTGAAGTAGAGCAGATGAAGAACAAGCAGAGCGTTTCTTCAAAGCAGATCCCTGTGATGAAAAAAGAAGGAAAAGACACGACTGAGCTCATGGCAGAGATGAAGAAGCTTTCAGATGAGATAAAAGTCCTCGACGCAGAAGTGAGCCGGGTAGAGGCAGATCTGCGCGACGCGCTGCTCAACATCCCGAATACCCCATACAAAGACGTTCAGGCCGGCGCAGACGACAGTGCCAATGTCGAGCTGAGAAAATGGGGAGAGCCGAAGAAATTCGATTTTGAAGAGAAGGCACACTGGGACATCGGCACGGATCTTGATATCCTGGACTTTGAAAGAGCTGCAAAGATCGCAGGTACGAGATTCACGGTCTACAAGGGACTTGGTGCAAGACTGGAAAGATCAGTTATCAACTTCATGTTAAACCTTCACACTGAAGAACACGGATTCACAGAGATACTGCCGCCTTTCATGGTAAACAGAGACGCTATGACAGGAACAGGACAGCTTCCTAAATTCGAAGATGATATGTTCCACGTGCCTGCAAAGGATTTCTTCCTGATCCCTACAGCAGAAGTTCCTGTAACGAACCTGAGAGACAACGAGATAATCGACGAGGCAGAACTGCCTATATACTACACTGCATACACGCCGTGCTTCAGAAAAGAGGCAGGATCGGCGGGAAGAGATACGAGAGGTCTCATCAGACAGCATCAGTTCAACAAGGTGGAGCTGGTGAAATTCGTGAAGCCTGAGACTTCATACGATGAGCTCGAATCTCTGACAAAGGCTGCAGAGACAGTTCTCCAGAAGCTCGAGATCCCTTACAGAGTCGTTAGACTGTCGACGGGAGATCTGGGATTCTCGTCAGCGATGACATACGATATCGAAGTATGGATGCCTAGCTACGGCAGATACGTTGAGATCTCATCGTGCAGCAACTTTGAGAACTTCCAGGCAAGAAGAGGAAACATAAGATTCAGACCTGCGGAAAAAGGCAAGCCTGAATTCGTACACACACTCAACGGTTCGGGTCTCGCAGTAGGCAGAACAGTGGCAGCTATACTGGAAAATTATCAGCAGGCAGACGGATCTGTAGTGATCCCTGAAGTACTGAGACCTTACATGGGCGTTGACAGGATCGAAAAAAAATAGAAAGGAAAGACATTTAATGATAGCAGAAAAGATGAAACCGCTTATGGCGAACAATTCAGCCATAAGAACGATGTTTGAGGAAGGCGACAGGATGAGAGCCGAATACGGAGCAGAAAACGTATTTGATTTCAGTCTCGGCAACCCGGACGCCCCGGTACCTGAAGAGATAAAGCAGGCGATAATAGATGTGCTGGAAGAAGAAAAGCCGAATGTGCTTCACGGCTATATGAGCAATGCGGGATTTGAGGATGTCAGGGAGGCGATAGCTGATTCCCTGAACAGGAGATTCGGCACATCATTCGGGAGCGGCAATATACTGATGACAGTGGGAGCGGCAAGCGGACTCAACGTTGCACTCAAGACCATACTCAATCCGGGTGAGGAAGTGATAATTTTCGCACCGTATTTCCTGGAGTACAACTGGTACGTGAACAACTACGACGGCGTTGTAGTGCAGGCTCCGACTGACAGGAAGACATTCTATCCTGACTTTGAAAGCTTCGAGAAGCTGATCACGGACAAAACAAGAGTGGTACTCATCAATAATCCGAACAACCCTACAGGCGTTATCTACGATGAGGACACGATAAAGAAGATCGCAGAGATACTGGAAAGAAAGCAGAAGGAACTCGGAAGGACCATATTCCTGATCGCCGACGAGCCTTATCGCGAGCTGGCGTTCGGCGGAGCAGAGGTGCCTTACGTTACAAAGTACTACGACAACACGATCGTCGCATATTCATACAGCAAATCGCTGTCGCTGCCCGGAGAAAGGATAGGGTATCTTGTCATACCGCCTGATCTCGAGGAAAGCGAGCTGGTATTCGACACAGCTTCCAATGCGAACAGGATAATCGGATGTGTGAATGCGCCGTCGCTCCAGCAGAAAGTGATCGGCAGATGCGTCGATGTACAGGTGGATCTCGAATACTATGACAGAAACAGAACAGCACTTTACGAAGGGCTGAAAGAATGCGGATTCGACTGCGTCAAGCCGGAAGGAGCATTTTACATGTTCCTCAAGTCACCGGTAGAGAACGAGAACGAATTCTGCGCGGCAGCCAAGAAGTACAATATCCTCATGGTTCCTGGAACTGCATTCGCATGCCCTGGATATGTGCGTCTGGCATACTGCGTATCGCACGAGAGCATCGTGAACTCGATGCCGGGATTCAGAAAGCTGGCCGAGGAATACGGCTTGAGATAGACTCATGCATGCAGTCGCAGTACGTATTTGCAGTACATGCGGATGAACGAATATTCTGAATAAGAACACAACTTGAAGTTTATGTGAAAATGGCACCCTATCGGTTTAACCGGGGGTGCCGTTGTTGTATAATGTACACGTATTGTTTTATAATACAGCAGACGCAGAAGGAATTTCAAGGGAGAGGAAACTATGATTTCAAGTTTGAAGAATTACAAAAAAATGCTTATCGCGGCACTTGTGGTAATTCTGGCGATTGCATCAGTGGTTGTCCTGGATTTCACCAAGCCATATGCGGTATATGCAAACGGAAAGAAAGTAGAAGATCCGTATGTAGTAAAAGCCGGAGACGAGGAGCTTTTCCTCGTGAAGGATGAGAAGACGGCAGAAAAAGTCATAGAAGAAGTACTTAATGAATATACGCCTGACGGAGCTCAGGTTGTATCGCTTTCTGTAGACAAGAAGCTGAGCACTGAGAACAAGAGCCTCAAGCGCGGTGAGGAATCGCCGATAGTGTTCACGGAAAAAGAAGCCGTGAACTATATACTGGAGCAGAACAGCACGGAAGACCCGCTGTTTTCTGTGACTATCGATGCAGAGATCGGTTCGGTCGAAAAGATCGAAGCAGGCACTTCGTATGAAAACAGCGCAGAGCTGTATGAGGGCGAGAGCGAGGTTAAAAGCGAAGGCACAGATGGTGACCAGATCGTTACCAATCAGGTGACCTGCGTCAACGGCCAGATACTCTCTTCACAGGTAGTGGATACGACAGTGATAAACGAATCGGTAGACAAAGTGGTGTACAAGGGCACCAAAGCAAAGAGCAAAGATACTGATGCCGGCAGCTCCGGAGGTACTGTGATGGGCAGCGGCAGCGGGGCAGATGTTGCGAATTTCGCGCTGCAGTTCGTCGGTAATCCATACGTTTACGGCGGTACGAGTCTGACGGACGGCGCAGACTGTTCGGGATTCGTGCAGAGCGTCTACGCACATTTCGGGATATCGCTTCCGAGAACAGTACCGTATCAGGCAGAGTGCGGCAAATCTGTTTCATACAGTGACGCTCAGCCGGGAGATCTGATCTGCTACTCGGGACACATCGGTATTTATATAGGCGGCGGCAAGATGGTGCACGCATCGGATTATGATACAGGCATCATCGTGACAAGCACGAGCTACTCGGGGACTGTATTGTCAGTCAGAAGGATCATAGAATAGAAAAACGTGATATGAACCGGCAGAGCGGTGCATGCAAGCGACCGGCGAGGCCGGCAGAAATAAGAAAGAACACATACAGGCTGTCTTCTGATCGTCTAAAAGATCGGCAAGGCAGCTTTTTGCAGTTTTATAGACTGTTCTCGGCGCCAGATATTTAAAGATATTTAAGTTTTAGAGATTACTTTTAAGTTTAGCTTTTAAACTTACGGATATGGTCGATGGGAATGATTATAGCGACTAAAAGCAGACCTGAAAGGACCTCTGTATACATAAAGTATGAAGGATATACGCTGAACAGTGCACAGACTATAAGATGCATAGCAATTACGACCGGACATATGATCATATGCCTGATCCTTTTGCCTAGCTCTAGCAAAAGCATAGTAAACAGAGATACTATGATTGCGCGGATAATGATCGGAAATAAAATATTATCGTATTCAAAGTTACTCATCTTGCTATCAGAATATGTGTCATATAAATGGTACACATTGATAAAAACCAGTGGCAGAAGAATAAATATCAAACATTTTGCAAATTCCAGTATATTGTGTTTTTTGTCCATTATTGATTGCTCCTTTTTAAAGTCATTTTTAAAGAAAATACCTTTCATAATATACGATGCAAAAAATCTAAAAAAGTAACATTTTGATCTTGGAATATCCACAAACACAGTGGATCTGCACAGTTTCAGAGATAATATTGAGTGTCGTGTTCACTTTTCTGGTTAATGTTGAAAAGTGAATTGGAAAAACTGCTCGTTCCGGCAGTATATAGGTTCGAGGAGTCATCCAGAAGAAAAGAGGTTTCTTATGGACAGTTTAAACAGCTTTGTGATTAAAAGCAATCAGAAATTTAAAATCAGCTTCGAAAGGGAAATCTATCCTGCGATGAAAGGTTTTTAAATATTTGTTATGATGATCAGTTTTAAAGAGTTGAAGGTAATGTACGTTTTCGCTTGACACAGATTGTTACTATCTATTTTTATGATTCAAATCTGCCGGGATAGATATCTGTGAATAATTTTGGTTTGGTTGTTACTTTTTTTAACTTTTTGCATCTTAAATTATAGAAAAGAGGATTAATGATTTAATGAAAAAAGGAGTGTTAGTATGATTGAAATCAATTAAGAAAAGATGTTTATGATGTGAAAGGGAAGAGAAAGGAAATACATATGAATAAAGTAAGAAGAGTAATATCGACAAGTATGTAAGCGTCAAATCCTGGCACATTGAAGTCAACTATGGCTATAGCCTACAATA
>CAVEWO010000012.1:0-12167 GCA_963619345.1 Bacteroidaceae bacterium | reverse complement strand
CTGTCGAACCCTGTGCGCCTGTTCCTAAAACTAATATTTTCTTGCCCATTTTTTTCTCCTTTCAGCCTAATTACGCCTGTATTCATCTTTCTCTATCCGTCTGCTCAACAGAGCAAGTACTATACCTGCCGCCGCCAGGATCAGTCCGCCCCACTTCAGTATATTCAGGATAGCAGGTATATACTCTCCGAACATATCATAGTCATCTGCACCCCATTCTCCGTATTCCACCTCATACCATCTGAGCCAGAGCTGCCCTATGAATGCAAATGCGCCAGTCGCCATCATATATACACCTACCCTGAGCGTATCTCCGAAAGCCAGCTTTGTTCTGCTGTTGATCGGGTGCTTCTGCGGATCTATATTGTACATCCCGCCGTATACACGTTTCACAATCAAATAAACCACCGGACCTGTGGCCGTAGCCGCCAGACCAACGAACAGATAATCCGTTCCGTTTACGAGAAGTGCTATTACCGCTATAAGTATCGGCATCCCTGCGAAAAACACCAGTCCTGCCTTTCCTCCAGGCATCACATATATCCCTTTGGCTCTGCGCTCTTCTACAGGATATATCTTTCTCAGCTTTATCACTGCAAGCGACAATATTATATAAAGTGCAAGTATGAACACTACTTCGATGTTAACGAGCGTTGTGAAATCCGACTGTGCTAGTATTACTGTGACAACTGCCAGAGAAAGTATGCCCACATACGGCACCCCCCTCTTCTTGCTGATTTTTACGAGGAACTGCGGACAGAGACGATCGTCAGCCAGCACGAAGAATCCTCTTGAACCTGATGCTAAATATGTATTGAATATTGCACACTGAGATATTATAGCCACCACCAGGAATACGTATCCCCATGCCGAACCGAGATGCGTTGTCAGTATCGTGGCATATCCAACATTATCGCTGCCGAATCCGCCCTCTGTCGACCAGTTCATCCATGAACCTTCAGGCATGCATGCCAGACCTCCCAGCGTAGGCAGTATATACGTCAATGCTACGAGCGGCATCGCTATCAGCAACCCTTTCGGTATCACCTGCGGATTCTTTACTTCTCCTGCCATGTTGGAGATGCACTCATATCCGCAGTACATCCATATACAGATGCAGACCCCGCCGCTCAGTCCGTCAAGCACGTTATAATCGGGCGGCAGCACCGGCATCATCGGATCAGTTTCCCAGTTGATAAATCCAACTGCCGCAACAAGCATGAACGCCAGCAGTATCAACACCGAAAGCGTCGTGCTGACCTTTTCCACTTCTTTTATACCTAGTAGATTTATTACCGTGAATATCAGAACCATTCCTACTTTGAGCACCTGATCCGCCAGCGGCGACATAGGTATTAACTGACTCACATACCCTGCAACGAGCGACACATACGTCCCGTTCGCTATATATGTAGACACTGTTCCCCACCAGCCAGCCTGGAACCCCCAGAACTCTCCAAACGCTTCTCTGGTCCAGACGTATACCCCGCCTTCCGACGGGAGCACCGCACCGCACTCAGCCACAAGATTGCTTATCGGATAAGCCCATATTATCGGAAATGTTATCAGCAGTATCAGAGTCATTCCCGGGCCTGCTTCCGGGATCATCTCCTCTATGCCGAATGCGCCTGCACCTACCAGACAGTAAAGCATGAATACTATACCGGTAACTTTGACGTCGTATTTTTTCAATCCGGCAACGCCGTTAGTCGTTAGTCTCTGTTCCATATCTTCTCTCCTGACACAATGTATTTGTGGTAATATCCTTTACATCCACTGCGGAATTACCTTTTAAAAATATGATATGATTCCCATATGCAGCATATACGCCCCAAATATACACCTCCTGTTCAAAACCTTCTGTATCGCTGCCTTTCGCTTTATATATTGCACATTTTACTGTAATTTCTGAATATTTCGCAATAACACGATGGTGTTATTTTGCATTTTGGAACCAAAATACCATCTATTCAAAAGCACACCTGCGAGGTACGCACGCCTCTACGCATATGCCTGATGAAAAAGCCCTCAGCTTCATGCTGCATGCGTCTTTGCAAAAAAAAAAACCCGGCATCCTGCCAGGCATATGGATATTTTCATATCAGTTTATTTAAGATTTGAGATCTTGACTATTATTTCATGTCTGTTCTGCGTTTCCGTTTTGCGGAAGATATTGCTGACGTGCCGCTTTACAGTATTCTCGGAGATGAAAAGTTCACCCGCGATCTGAGGATTGCTGAACCCTTTATTCAGAAGCATCAGAACTTCTCTTTCCCTTCCGGAAAGCTCATACCTCTCCGAGATGATATCGACCGCTTCATCCGCGGCTACCTGTGCACTTCTTATCTTCAGAAGATCCTTCTTGTAAAAAAAATATATCGCCGCCGCATTGAACACTGCATACATCAGGATCAGAGGATCACCTCCGTATATTTCCATCAGATTATCCTCTGATTTGTACCATGTGCTGTAATCCCAGTATGCAATCCATAACATGTAGCCCACCAGAAGCAGCGCCATCATCAGAATAAGTGTGCGTTTCATGCCTTTCTGGTATCTTTTGATTATTAAATATATGCACATTATGCTTACCGCTATTATAAAACACACATATCCTGCATTGAGCGCCTGCAGCATCACTTTTCCCGCCGCATGCTTCATATGCAGCGCATATGTGTCATACCGTCCTTCAAGGACAGAAAGTATCTGTGAAAGTACAAGATAAACAGCCGATATAATGCACACCGTCTTTATCCTTATTATATTTTCAGCATTTGTCAGCACTATAATCGCATAAACCCACGCCGTTGTGAGGACACAGAAAAAGGTATCCGACATCGTGATAAGTATGAACACAAGGATGCCTGACGAGAACTCCAGCAGAAAATAGTACGTTATAAAATCCAGTATCATAAAGATAAATACCGAACATATAAAAATAAAAACGACTCTGTGCTTTTTGTTTTTTTCTCTTATCTTAAGAAGCAGCGTAAGCGTAAGCGTTATACCGCCCATTATTATTACCGCTACATACAGAAAAGTATACACGCTGCTTATCAAAAAAGTCATGCTCTTCACTCCCTTTATACGATTTGATTTTATCATGGTATTCTGCTCAAAGTCAATCAGAATACCTTTGCATGCCATACTTCTGCAGTTCATTAATGAGCATATTTGTCGTATAAAACAGCAAAATAATACTTTCGATGCGTTGTATAATTATAAGGACGGAGGTGTTACACTTTTGCAGCATTGCACCGTTTTTAAGCTGACAAATCAATGGAAGGAGTGAAATTGTGGATGACAGTACAGCATCACATGATCTTAATAGAAATCAGCATCTAAAATCAGAAAAGAAAATTTTAAGACTATCTTTTGTCGGCAGCACCCTGTTTCTCCTGTCGGAGGTAGCAGCTGCTGTTTTTACACATTCTCAGGCAGTCCTGATGGACTGTATTTATGACCTGGTAGACCTGGCAATGCTCGGGCCGTTCATGATCCTTATCCCGAAGCTTTATAAACCGGTAACAGAAAAATGGCCATACGGCTTTTCACAGGTGGAATCGCTTTTCATAGTTATAAAATGCGGTCTGCTGCTGTTTCTTGACATACAGCTTCTGGCAGACAGTATCGAGCTCATAATAGGCGGCGGCCATCTTGTAAACGCCGGCGCAGTGGCAGCATTCGAGCTGATCGTATCAGCTTCATGTGTCGCGATGTTCTTTGTGCTCAGACATCTGAACAAGCATTTTTCATCACCTACAGTGAACGCAGAGCTGTATATATGGAAGCTCGATGCATACAGTACCGGCGGAGTCGGTCTGGCGTTCCTGATACAGCTTATACTCCAGCATACATCTGTCTCTTGGGTATGCCCGTACATCGATCCTGTGATCGCAGCGGTAATGGCTGTTATACTCGCCAGAGAACCGATCGTCATGATATGGGACGCTGTCAAAAGCATCATCCTGGCTGCACCAAAAAAGGAGATCATCGAAAAAATACGTTCGATTTCCGCTCCGATCCTTGATAGATTCGCTCTGCGGATAGATTTTCTTGATGTCGTGAAAACCGGCAGAAAAGTCTGGATCGATATATATATAACTCAGGAAAACGATATCATCAGTATTTCAGATCTGAAAGAGGCTCATGATACGATCGTCTCCATACTCAAAAGCGAGTATGATGATATAGTCGTGGAATTGATACCAGAGATAGATCCTGCGAACGCAGGCTCGGCTCATCAGCGCCGGCATTGAGGAACATCAGGAAGCTGAAACTGCTGAGTTTTAAAAGATAAAGGCACTTTGCCGAAGGCCCGCAAAAATAACAAATACCAACTTGTCTGTTGCTTTCAGACTAAGTTGGTATTTTTAATAGATTTTTCTATCAAAATGTCTCGGTTATGTACTTATATACTGTCAAGTACATTGCCTTTTATCAGCAGATCTGCCATCTGCTTTCCTCCGAGCGTCCATATCAGATCACCTGGCTGGATTATAGTATCGACATCTACATTCAGTATCGTCAGATTACCACGCTCTATGCCTATGATCGTGCCTCTGTACTTTTCACGCATACGTGAATTCTTTATTGATTTCCTGCTGAACTCCGAACCCGGACCAACATTGATCGGACAGCATATCAGCTGCTTTTCAGGTGCTATGCCGTAGAAAGTCTGACCATAAATATAATCCTTGAGGGTTATGTCATCCTTGTCTGTGTATTCTATACACTCGTCTTTCTCCAGCAGTATAGTGCAGGCATCGATCTCTGCAACGGTGCCCATCATATGAAGTATATCTCCCTCGAGCACGGCTTCGTCCGGCGTCGGCAGGTTGATATATTCGTCTCCTCTTATTATTTTTATTATCGTGACTCTGAATGCCCTGCTCTTTGTAAAGTCATATATCGTCTTGTTCTCAACAGTATCTGTTACCTGAAATTCAGCAACCAGCAGCTCTTCATTCAGCCAGCTGTACTTTCCGTTTCTGCCTCTTTCACGTTTCTGCTTTGCAAGCGTACGTTCCGAGAAATTTTCCATAAACCTCAGTTCCATGTTTATCGTCACGCCTTTTATATAATCAGACCTGATAAGCAGTACTATCGCAGCTGTAGACATCACAAGCAATATCACGAACGGTATGTGGTATATATTTCTCAGTACCAAAGCTACAAAACATGCGGCAGTCAGTATCCTGACTGCCTTCAGCGTCAGCAGCGGAAGCTTGTTTGATCTCTGCTTGAGCCACAGCTTTACAAACAGCGCATCGTTCGTGCCGTGCATCATACTGATAAACGGCACCATAACGCCGCATGTCACAGCAGCAGTTATCAGATCGGCAATTATCTCTGTTGATATGTGGCTGCCCACAAATGGCTCCAGCTCCTGCGTGCCCAGCCAGTATATTATATACATCACTACCGAACATATGAATGTCCTGAACAGCACTTTCTTGATGTACTTTTCCCAATCTTCATCCTTGTCTTTATTGCTGCGGTCTTCCGAAGTGTTTTTCTTAATGAACACCCACAGCTTATCCGGCAGTTTCTCATCGAGAAATTTGTACACGTTTGCCGAATTCTTGATAAACAGAGGAGTCGTGAATGTAGTAATCACTGATACACACACTACCACCGGATAGAGAAAATCACTGATAACTCCCAGACTCGATCCAAGCGTAGCGATTATAAAGGAGAACTCACCTATCTGCACCATGCTGAATCCGCCTCTGATCGCCGTATGCAGCGACTGACCAGAAAGCAGTATGCCGATAGTCGCAAATGTCATCTGACCTAATACCGTCGCAACCGTTATTATCAGGATAGGGCCTATATATTTCACAAGCAGTTCCGGCTGTATCATCATTCCTACCGATACGAAAAATACCGCTCCGAAAAGATCTTTGATAGGTTTAGTGAGCCTTTCTATATACCCTGCACGCACTGTGCCCGCCAGGATTGACCCTGCCATAAAAGCACCCAGTGCCTCCGAAAATCCGATAAAATCCGCAATGACTACCATCCCCAGACATATCGCCAGTGATATGATAACCATAAGCTCATCGTTCATTAGTTTAGACACCCTGTTGAGAAAGCTCGGTATCAGATATATACCGAGCAGAAGCCATATGACAAGGTACATCAGCAGCAGACCTATCTCCTTGAACATCGCCATTCCGGAAGCCGCCTGGCTGACCGAAATAGTCGATAGTATTATCATCATGAATATGCCCGCGATATCTTCTATCACAAGCGTACTTAGCACCAGCTGCGCAAAACGTCTTTCCTTCAGGTCATACTCCTCATATGCCTTGAGTATTATCATCGTAGATGACATTGACAGCATTCCTCCAAGAAAGATACAGTCCATCTTTGCCCATCCAAGCATATATCCGACGCCTGAACCTATAAATATCATTGATATCATGACCGTCATAGCCACGATCACTGCACTGCCTCCTACTGTAGCCAGCTTTTTAAAACTGAATTCGAGTCCCAGCCCGAACATCAGAAAAACTACGCCTATTTTGGCCCAGACTTCTATATCTGCGACCTCCACAACCGTAGGCATGTATGAAAAATGCGGACTTATCAGAAAGCCGGCAACTATATAGCCCAAAACTACAGGCAGCTTTATCTTTCTGAATATAAGAGTTACTATTCCTGCCACGATCAGTATCAGTGCCAGATCTGAAATCAAATTATCAAGATGCAAAGAACTCCTCCCTTCTATCTGCTAAGAAATATCTGTCTCCTCTCTGTCAAATATCACAAAGAATGTGGTCCCCTTGCCAACCTGACTCTCTACCTTTAAAGCCGCGCCGAAAAGAACTGCTATATGCTTTACGATAGATAAGCCGAGACCTGTGCCTCCGGCTTTCTTGGACCTTGATTTATCTACTCTGTAAAAGCGCTCGAAAAGCCTGTCATGATGCTCTGGTGCGATACCTATTCCCTCGTCTCTGACGCTCACTATGATTTTGTCATTTTCATCACAAACCTTCACCCATACGTGACTGTTCTCATCAGAATACTTTATAGCGTTTTCGACAAGATTCACCATCATCTGTCTGAACCTGTCGGCGGATCCGCTGATCTCCGCCGACAGATCCATATCTGTTATTATTTTGATGTTTTTTCTTTCCGCTATCGGATCCAGTGTTTCCAACGTATCGGCAACAGCCGCGCTCACATTGAACATGTCGCATTCTGTACTGCGCTTGTTTTCTATATCCGACAGAACCAGAAGATCCTGTATAAGGCGCTTCAGCCGCGCCGTTTCTATAGCTATTATATCTATGAATTTAGCCCTTATCTCCGGATCTTCGGCTGCACCGTCCTGCAGAGTCTCAATGAATCCCGAAATGGATGTCAGTGGAGTCTTCAGCTCATGACTCACGTTTGCCACGAACTCCTTTCGTATCGCTTCCGATGTCTTGCTCTCTTCTATAGCTTTCTCCATCTGCTGCAGCTTCAGTGAGTACGGCTTCACTATCCAGAAATATCCCTGGACAGCCACAGCCGCCATTGCTGCCACATATACCACAGTCATTATTCTTATGCTGCCTGCGGCGATATTCAGAATATCCGCATTACCACTGCCCGCCCCTGGCATCACATACAGTTTCCATATGAAAAATACAGCCAGAAAATTTACCGATGCCGCCTCAAATATCAGTGCTAAGAATCTGTTTTTCATTTCACTTTGTAACCTTTTCCCCGAATCGTCTCGATATACTGCTCTTCTCTGTCGCCATCTGAAAGCTTCTGACGCAGGTGACGTATATGTACATCTACAGTTCTCGTCTCTCCTGCATAGTCTATTCCCCAGACACTGTTCAGCAACTGGTCTCTTGTGAATACGTGTCCTCTGTTTTCCACCAGATAACGCAGCAGCTCGAATTCTTTAAGAGTAAGTTCTATGCTGTGTTCTCCAAGTTTAACTTCGTGACACTCGACATTTATACTCAAGTCACCGACTGAAATCACAGTATCGTTCGAACCGCCCAGATCTGCCGTCGCTTCGTACCTTCTCAGCACAGCTTTTATCCTGGCCATCAGCTCTCGGATACCAAACGGCTTTGATATATAATCGTCAGCACCGTATTCGAGCCCCTTCACCTTGTCGGTCTCCTCTGTCTTAGCCGTGATCATTATTATCGGCGTGTTGTTTCCTTCATCTCTGAGTTCTTTGCATATTTCATACCCAGTTTTTCCCGGAAGCATTATATCCAGAAGAATAAGATCGGGTTTTTCCCTGTGGACCATGGTTATGCCCATTATCCCGTCCTCAGAAGCGATTCCGTCATAGCCATTTGTCTTAAGATTATAAAGTATCAGCTCACGTATGTTCGGCTCATCTTCTATGATAAGAATTTTCTTCATAAATGAATGTCTCCCCCGGTTTTGTCAGAAATATGCTACTTTTATGTCATTATAACATACTTTCCTGCTTTACTCAACTTTAGACTTCGCTGCATTGAAATTTGTATTGCTTATCACAGCGTCTGCAATATTCGTACAGTAATCGCCTATCTTCTCTATATCATGTATCACATCTGTATATATCACTGTAAATTCAGGTGAACATTTCTTCTTCGTCAGTCTTTCCATATGATGTGCCCTCAGTTCTTTTTCTCTGGTATTCATGCTATTTTCAAGCCGCATCACTCCCTCTGCGATATCCTTGCTGCCCTTTTCAAGTGCGGTCACGCTGTCATCAGCCATACGCTTTGCCAGATCAAAACAGCTGTATATCTCAGAATATGCATCATCTGAGAATTCGTATGACTTCTTTATTTTCTCATCTGCAAATTCTGCAATGTTCTTGCAGTGATCTCCGATATGCTCTATATCTGCAGCAATGTGCATCAGGTGAGATATCTCCAGTCCCTGTTCCTCTGTATTGCTGTCTTTTGACACCATGGCTGAAAGATATTTCAGTATCTTTCCCTGAAGCTCATCAACAGTATCTTCCGTCTCCATTACTCTCTTCACCGCTTCACTGTCGTTTTCTATGAATGCCTTCTGTGAGTTGACGATCATGCTGAATGTCATTTTGCCGAGTCTCACGAGCTCAAGTACAGCCAGATGGATCGCAGCGAAGGGCTGCTCTAAAACGTTATTGTCCAGATATACAGGTTCTGACGGAAGTCTGTCCAGCTCTTTGCCCGGAACTATCTTAGTCACTATCTTTACAAGAACACCTATAAGCGGCAGTATCCATATAGTATTGAACAGATTGAAGCAAAGGTGCGCATTCGCAATCTGTCTTGATATCACATCAACTTCAGCACCTGACGGCGATATGAACTGTATGAACTTCGCATAGTAAGGTATGAACCAGATGAACAGCAGTGTTCCCGTAAGATTAAATATAACGTGTGCTGCCGCAGTTCTCTTTGCCGTCACCGATGCGCCTATCGATGCAAGCACAGCTGTGATCGTCGTTCCGATATTGTCTCCGAACAGTATCGGCAACGCACCCTGCAGACCTATGATACTCGTTACGCCGTCAGGACCTGCAGTAGACGCCAGATTCTGAAGCACTGCGACAGTCGCTGAGCTGCTCTGTACAACTACAGTCATACATGTTCCCAGCAGCACACCGAGTACAGGTATCTCATGTACCTGCATCATCAGATCGATGAATATCTGTGAAGCTGCCAGCGGTTTCATCGTATCACTCATTATATTTATTCCCACGAACAGGACACCGAATCCGAATACGGTCTGTCCTATGTATGAAACTAACTCTTTCTTTTTGAAGAAAAAGTACATTATGAACCCTATCGCCACGAACAGCCACGCATAGTCGCCTATATCGAATGCTATCAGCTGCGCTGTAATCGTCGTTCCGATATTCGCACCCAGTACAACGCTTATCGCCTGCGGCAGCTTCATCAATCCTGCGCTGACAAACCCGATCACCATTACCGTTGTCGCACTGCTGCTCTGCAGCACAGCGGTAACCAGAGCACCCGCTACTGCACCCAGAACAGGGTTTCTCGTAAGCATCGCCAGGATGTTCCTCATTTTGTCACCTGCCGATCGCTGCAGACCATCGCTCATAAAATTCATTCCAAAGATAAACAGCGCCAGCCCGCCGAGCAGCGTCATTATCATCTGTACAGTTTCATTGTTCATTGTTCTACACCTCACCTATAAACAGTATTATTGATATATTGTTTTCTCCGCATTAAATATTAGATTCATATAAGTGCGGCGGAAAGCTTCTGTACGTTAACTCGCCGTTAATTTTATGTAAAGACTCAGGTGTTAAATGTAAAGTATACGTAAAACGGCAGTCTTATCCGACCGCCGTTTTATCATGTATGTCTGCTATACGCTTTTTCTGTCTTGTGTTCCGTATATTTGCGATCAACACCTCGTCATGAATGTTTCTCACCATCATCTTTTATAGCTCTGAAGTTTATATCTTTGAGCACTGCATTAGCGATATTGTCACAGTTGTCACCTATCTTCTTCAGATCATTGATGATATCGGTGTATATCACAGAAAACTCTGGTGAACACTGTTTCCTGTTCAGACGCTTCATGTGCTTTTCCCTGAGGCGCTCCTCCATTACTGCCATTTCCTCCTGCTGCTCCTTTACATGTCTCGCCAGCAAAGTATTGCCAGTATTCAGTGCCGCTATCGAATCATTGACCATCTTGCTGCCGTGGTCGAAGCACTGATATATCTCTGCACACGCAGAATCCGAGAAGCTGTATCCTTTTGTGATCTTATCCACCGCAAAATTGGCTATATCCTTGCAGTTGTCGCCGATATGCTCAATATCCGAAGCAATATGCATGAGTCCGGATATCGTTACCGACTGATGTTCCGTAACAGTCTCGACGGCGAATATGGATGAAAGATATTTTACGATCTTGTCTCTGAGATTGTTTATCACGAGGTCTGTCTCTATAACCTTGCGCGCAGTCACAAGATCACTTCCAAGAAATGCTTTTTTTGTCTCAATGATCATCTTTGCTGTCATCTCAGCCATTCTGGCCAGCTCCTTCGTGGCAAGGTAAATAGCTGCAAACGGCTGCTCCAGCACATTGTAGTCCAGATACACTGTTTCCATCGGGCTCTTTTCCTGGTCGTCTCCAGGAACGATCTTCGTAACAGCCTTAACCAGCACGTTTATCAGCGGCAGGAAGACCATCGTCGTCGCTATGTTGAAGGACATATGCGCATTTGCGATCTGCCTCGATATGACATCCAGTTCATCTCCGCTTGGCGATATCATCGCCACAAACTGCGCTATATATGGCGTGAACCATATGAATATAATCGTTCCGACTACATTGAATATAGTATGCGAAATAGCTGTGCGCTTTGCATTTACTGTGCCGCCGATCGATGCAATCAGTGCAGTAGTCGTTGACCCTATATTGGTACCGAAAAGAATCGGTATGGCTCCTGTCAGTCCTATGATACTTGTAACGCCGTCAGGTCCTGCAGTTGCTGCCAGGTTCTGAAGTACAGCTATCGATGCCGAGCTGCTCTGCACGATAGCAGTCATGACCGCTCCGACTATTATGCCGAGTATCGGAATATCGGCAACTTTGAGCATCAGGTTTGAAAATATTTCGCTCTGTGCCAGCGGTTCCATCGCAGCCGCCATTATATTCAGTCCTGAAAACAAAATACCGAATGCAAATATAGCCTGCCCGAAATCTCTGATTTTTTCATGCTTTGACAGGAAGAAGTACATTATGAAACCAGCGATCACAAAAGCCCATGAATAGTCTCCTATCTGAAACGCAACCAGCTGCGCTGTGACGCATGTTCCTATATTGGCTCCCATTATTATGCTTATCGCCTGTTTCAAGTTCATCAGCCTGGCCGATACAAACCCTATAACCATAACAGTTACCGCTCCGCTGCTCTGCAGCACTGCCGTTGCCGCAGCCCCTGCAAGCACACCGATAAAAACATTCCTCGTAAGCAGCGACAGGATACTTTTCATCTTATCTCCAGCCGCTTTCTGCAGGCCATCGCTCATAAAGTTCATCCCATAGATGAAAAGCGCCAGACCACCAAGCAGCTGCAGTATTATTTTTAATATTTCTGTGTTCATTCTTCCTCCATAAATAAATGTTAACACCGGACAATATCATGTTGTATAAAACTATTATATTGTTAAATCCAT
>CAVEWO010000011.1:0-12226 GCA_963619345.1 Bacteroidaceae bacterium | reverse complement strand
GATAAGAGACATAGTGAGGAATATAAAAGTGCGTGCACCTCTCGTAGTAAAGGATTATACGGAGAAGCTGTATACCAGGATAAAAGAACTCACAGACGGTGCTGTGGACGTGCCTGAAGACAGGATACTGATGGAAGCTGCAGTCTTTGCAGATAAATCAAACATCACAGAAGAACTCGTAAGACTTGACAGTCACATGATGCAGCTCAGAAAGATACTTACGTCGGAAACGAGTCCTGTCGGAAAGAAGCTGGACTTCCTCGTACAGGAAATGAACAGGGAAGCGAACACGATAGGATCGAAATCAAATGATATGCAGATCACGGCACTCATGCTGGAGACGAAAAGTGAGATAGAAAAAATCAGAGAACAGGTTCAGAATATAGAATAGTGACATCCTCAAATTACAGAAGAATATTTAGTTGCTGTATTTATTGCCTGAAGCAGAAATGCCTGCACAATCTTCAGAAAAAATGTGCGAGCTCATTCTAATGAATGCGAAAATCAGGGCAACAATATTATGTTCCTAAAAATCTGAAAATGGTATAATTGTCTGAAAGTCATGGCGGCGTGCACCAAAGCGGCCGATGGTTTTAACGGGCAAAAGGGATAGAGTATCAAACCAATGTTTTTAGGGAGGAATCATTATGAAAGTTAAGTATGAAGGCGGCCAGGTGCTGACTGATGTGGTACCTGGTCTGAAGAAGACTAAATTTTCACTTATGGGAATAGTCTTCTTTATTTTCTGTGCAGTAAGCGGGGGAGCTTTCGGTATCGAGTCCATCATTCCTGCTTCAGGCCCGGGAGTGACACTTGTTCTGCTGATTGTCATACCGCTTATGTGGGCGCTGCCTATGGGTCTTTATGTGTCGGAGCTGACGAATCTGGCGCCGGTAGACTCGGGACCTTATGTATGGATGAAGATGGCATTTGGTGAATTCTGGGGATTCGCATTTGGACTCTGGATGGCAGTCGCATGGTATCTGACAGGTGCATCCTACATAGTACTGGCAACGGACTATATCAGTATGTACGTGCCAATGGGTCCGACGGCAAAGCTTATTGTAAAAATTGCTATCATTCTCATATTTACTGTAGTAAATCTGATCGGTATCCAGGAAGTGAACGTACTCAATACTATATTCACATTCATCATCCTGGCAGCATTCCTGGCTGTAGGTATCGTCGGACTTGCTCACTGGGAAAACAATCCGTTCGAGCCGTTCATGAACGTTGAAAGCGGTGCATTCTCCAGTCTCGGAGTAGGGATCGCTATAGGCGTATGGATGTTCTGCGGATATACAGCTATAGCGAACCTCGGGGGAGAGATCGAGAACCCGCAGATCATTCCAAAGGGAATGAAATGGTGTATCGTTGTCATGGTAGTCAGCTACATACTTCCTACACTTGGCGGTATCGTATCCGTGGGGCCCTGGTCTGAATGGGGAGACACTATCGACTACTCAACCGTACTTCGTACACATGTAGGAGAATGGGCAGGCGTAGCATTCATGATCACGGCGGTAATATCACAGCTGGCACTAGTAAATGCTACGACGGCAACTGCATCAAGATCATTTATTATCCTGGGAAAAGACCACTTATGCCCTAAGTTTCTGTCGACAGTAACTAAGAAAAGAAAGGTGCCTATCTGGCCTATACTTATATTGGCAGTGCTCAATGTGATACTGGTAAATCTGGACTTTGAGATTCTGGTTATCATACTTTCACCGCTGCTCTTCGTATGCTATGTAGGATTTGCTATCGCATTCCTGAAGCTGAGAAAGCTGTACCCTGTAGAAAAGAGAGGCGATCTCTATTATGTAAAGGGCAAGATATCACCTTACTACATAGTTATAGCAATGCTGATCATTGGTCTTGTAGGTATACTGATGAACGGAACAGAATACTTCCTGCTCGGATATGTTCTCATCCTGTTCGCTCTGCTTATGTATATCATCTGCAAGAAGGTGTACGGCGGACTTGCGGTGGAAAACCCTCAGCTCTATCCTGTAAATCCTAAGACAGGACTTGCAATGGGAGACCTGATAAGATTCGGAAGATTTTTCCTTATTTTCGGAATACTGGCGTTCGGCGGTTCACTGTTCCTCAGATGGTACGAAGGAGGCTGGGGCCACGATTACTATCTTGATTTGTATGGTTCAGGTCTCATGAGTAACTGGGAACTGATGATATCTATACTGACATGGCTCGGAGCAGGAATGCTGGTGCTCAGCATAATTTTCTATCTGGCAGGAAAGAAGAACGACCCTATTCCGGAAGACGACGAATAAAGCGTACTTTGCCGGTATTCTGACAGCTGAGAGGCAGAGTATAATGTTTGCCTTGAAGAACTGCTGAAACAGTGATATAATAATTGTTCAAAGCAAGCACAGAGATGAAGAATTTTTAGGAGCGTATATATGACAAAAGGCAAGCTGTTTGTGATTTCGGGACCTTCGGGTGCCGGTAAAGGGACTATCTGTAAAGAAGTGCTGGATGCGGAAAGAAACATCAGAATGTCTGTTTCCATGACGACAAGAGCACCGCGAAAGGGAGAAGTAGACAAGATACACTATCATTTCGTGGACAAACCGACTTTTGAAGCTTTGATAGAAGAAGACGGGTTCATGGAATATGCAAATGTGTACGGTAATTTTTACGGTACACCTAAAAAGGATGTCATACAGTGGCTCAATGACGGTATTGATGTGATACTTGAAATAGATGTGCAGGGGGCACTTCAGGTAAAGAAGTCATACCCTGAGGGCGTGTTCATATTCATATTGCCGCCGTCGATCGAAGAACTCAAGAACAGAATAAAAGCCAGAGGCTCGGAGACAGAGGAAACCATGGCGAGAAGACTCGGGACTGCTCTGCAGGAGATCTCACTCATAGATCAGTACGATTACAGAGTGATAAACGAGGATCTTGGTGTGGCTATAAATCGCGTCAGAGCCATAATAACGGCAGAACAATGCAAGCTGAACGATAGCGAAGTGGGCAGGATTGTCAGAAGATACAAGGAGGAGTTATAATGTTATACCCATCGATTAACAAGATCAGAACAAAAGTGGACAGCAGATACACGCTGGTGATACTTGCTGCCAAAAGAGCAAGGGATATTATAGAAGGTATGCCGAAGCTTACAGAGGCAGATGTTGAAAAACCTGTATCTATAGCAGCTAATGAGATCGCTGAAGACCTTATAACTTACAGAGAGTCTATTATTGACGAATAGAGTTGTCTAAAATCACGGCATAATGTCGTTTGCAATGAATGGTGCAGATCCCCTTTTTGTGAGAGAATGATCACAGGTTGTTCTTTTAGCAGGAAGGGGATTTGTTTTGAGCAAATTTATAGTAAAAAATATACACGGTACATTTGTACTGGAAATGAACGATATCCTTTATATGGAAAAGGCACTGCGCAAGATAAAAGTTCATCTTGAAAGCTCTTGCATCGCAGAGAAAAAGTATGATACGAACAAAGAATGCATTGAATTTTACGGGAAGATGGAAGATGTGATGAGCAGGCTTGATGAACGTTTCCTGTACTGCCACAGAAGTTATATAATAAATATGGACAAGGTCGTCGTGATGACTGATAACACGATTCACCTGGAGGACAATGCAGATGTGTATATGGGAAAAGAAACCTTTGCCAGAGCGTCCAGAGGCGTGAAGGAATATTTTGAAAAAAAGCTGTAAAAACCATGCCTAAAAACATGAAAAAGATTGTATTTGTTAAAAGTTTATAGTAAAATAATAGCTGGTCTCATTTTATCTGGGGCCAGTTGTATTTTATAGTTTGCACACGGCAGTATCACGGGAACCGGTGCCTTTCAAGGTTTGTCGGACATTTATGGAGGTTGTTCCCGGCAATAAACTGCAGTGGAAGAAAAAACCGAGAGGAGAAACAAAATGTCAGTAATTTCAATGAAACAGCTGCTGGAAGCAGGCGTGCATTTCGGACACCAGACCAGAAGATGGAACCCTAAGATGGCTCCTTATATCTTTACAGAAAGAAACGGTATCTACATCATAGACCTTCAGAAGACTGTAAAGAAAATAGATGAAGCATATGCTTTCATGAAGGAAGTTGCAGCAAGCGGTAAACCGATCCTTTTCGTAGGAACTAAGAAGCAGGCTCAGGCTGCTATCCTGGACGAAGCAAAGAGATGCGACATGTACTATGTAAACCAGAGATGGTTAGGCGGAATGCTCACAAACTACAAGACTATTTCAGGAAGAATCAGAAGACTCAATGATATAAAAGCGATGGAAGAGGACGGAACCTTTGATAAGCTTTCAAAGAAGGAAGTCATCAAACTCAGACTCGAACTCGAAAAGCTTGAGAAGTTCTTAGGCGGTATCAAAGACATGAAGGGTATGCCTGGAGCAATTTTCGTAGTAGATCCGAAGAAGGAAAAGATCGCTGTAAAGGAGGCAAGGATTCTCGGAATACCTGTTGTTGGTATAGTAGACACTAACTGTGACCCTGACGATGTTGACTATATCATTCCTGCAAATGACGATGCTATCAGAGCGGTT
The DNA here is from genome assembly GCA_963619345.1 of Bacteroidaceae bacterium. Lineage (GTDB taxonomy): Bacteria > Bacillota > Clostridia > Peptostreptococcales > Anaerovoracaceae > Lentihominibacter. Next base: position 7,673 of record CAVEWO010000011.1, on the reverse strand, counting down.
AAACTGATCGCAGGATGCATGGCTGATGCTATCATCGAAGCTAAGCAGGGCGAAAGCTTTGACGAAGGCGAAGAAGCAGGATCAACTGATGCTGCAGCGGCAGAAGATGCAGCAGAAGTAGCAGAAGAAAAGGCAGATGCTGAGTAGTAACTTGTAATTGAGGAGGGTAATATCATGGCTGTAACAGCTAAGATGGTAAAAGAACTGCGCGAAATGACAGGCGCAGGCATGATGGACTGCAAAAAAGCATTAGTTGAAACTGATGGTAATATTGAAGCTGCAGTTGATCTTTTAAAGGAAAAAGGCCTTGCAAAGGCTGCTAAAAAGGCAGGAAGAGTTGCTGCAATGGGACTGGTCAGAACAGCTATCGCCGCTGACGGCAAGGCAGCAGCTATCGTAGAAGTAAATTCAGAGACAGACTTCGTTGCAAAGAACGAAGAATTCGTTACATTCGTAGATACTCTTGCAAAGATGGCTCTCGAAAACGATGCTGCAGATATGGACGCATTCATGGCACTTCCTTACGGAGATGAAGGGACTGTTAAAGACGTTCTCACTAATAAGATCGCTACTATCGGCGAAAATATGAGCATCAGAAGATTCAAGAAGGTAACTGGAGAGACTGTCGTTTCATATATTCACGGCGGAAGGATCGGTGCTGTAGTTGCAGGTAATGCAGAAGCTGCTGATGATGTGAAAACAGCTCTGACTAACATAGCAATGCAGGTTGCTGCAATGAATCCGCAGTATGTAAGCAGAAATGACATTTCAGATGAAGAGCTTGCTAAAATGCATGATATAACACTTGAAAGTGCGCTGAACGATCCGTTCACACTTCCTAAGCCGATCTTAAACGCTTTATTAGACAAGGCTGTTGACGGTGTTTGGAGTGCTGAGGACGTTGCGACCCTGGAAGAAAAGAGAGCTGACAAGAAGTTCAACTTCAATTATCTGCCTAACTTCCTTTCCGACGATGCTAAGGCTAAGCTCGCTGAGATCGCAGTTGCAGACAAGGCATCTATCTCTGAAAACAAGATCTTCAAGGGCCTTGTTGAAGGACGTGTTTCAAAGCAGTTAAAGGACATCTGCCTTCTGGATCAGACATATGTCAGAGCAGAAGATGGTAAGCAGACAGTTGCTCAGTACCTTGGAACAGTAAACAAGGATCTTGCTCTCGTTAACGTAGTTCGTTTCGAAGTAGGCGAAGGAATTGAGAAAAAAGAGGAAGACTTTGCAGCAGAAGTGGCAGCACAGCAGGCAGCTGCAGCTAAAAAGTAGCATATCAGCAGCCGCAGCTAAGAAATAACGGATCTTAAAAAAGAACGGCAGAAACCCCTGAAAGCATTGAATTTAGTGCCTCAGGGGTTTTTTAATGCTTACAACTCGTGAACACGTGATTTATCATAAATTACCGTATTTTCTGCTAAATTTGGGAAAAAATTTGGGAAAAACTTGGGAACGCATCTTTTCCCAAGTGCCGTTTGAAACTTCTCTTCTTTCTTCAAAGGAAAAGGTGAATTTCACATGTTTCTTCGATTTGGGAAAGATCGTGTTGTCCCAAATCTTGAAAAAATGTATTCCCCAAAAATCGCTTGAAAGCGTGTATTTTCATATGTATTCAGGGGGTTGAAAATAATTACATATGTTAATATAACTTATCATATTTTATCGCTATTTTCCTGGCAAAATTGGGAGTGTGATTTTTGTTTGCACATTTGCATGAAATCAGATCGCAGTATATGATGAAGAAAAATCAGGAAAGGATCGGTGGAGAGGATGATAAAGAAATACAAGATCAGGCTCACAGAAGATGAGCAGAACATCATAATAAACGGACTGCTGAACTGGAGGAACCAGCTTATCAAAGAGGGAAAATATACGACTGATGCGATAGACGATCTGCTTCTGAAACTTCTTGACTGATCATCAGAGAAAGCGCATATCCGCCTGAAAAGGGCACTACATAGCCATTCCAATACGGGAGTGGCTTTTTTTGTACCTGAAGGAACAACAGATGAAAGAATCGATCATATGTGAACTTTACGAAGACGCAGTATCAAGGGCAGAACTGATCATGCCGGAAGGAATCAGGTATCAGACCTGCTGTGAAAAAAAGATGTACTTTTTCCAGACTCATCACGATATGCTTTTGTTATATAAACCTGTTCGGCGTTCTTTGATTTTGAAAGTGTTATTCTCATCGCATTGTCCTCCATCAATATTATATCAGAAATACGACAAAAATGCTACAATTAAATTATAAAATTTGACAAAAAAATTCAGGCGTTCCAACGCCTGCAGCGATTATCTGCTTAACTAACTGTCAAACTCCCGTCTCGCGCAGTGTGACGGAAGCGGAGACAGAGAAAATTTATTTATAATAATTAATACAAAAAATTGTATTTAGATGAGAAATTGTTGTATAATCATAAACATGGTGAAATTAATTATTACTGAAAATGAAGCGGGGCAGAGACTTGACCGTTTTCTAAGAAAGTATTTTAAAAAAGCGACACTGAGTTTTATTTACAAGCTGATAAGAAAAGACGTCAAGATCAACGGCAGACGCGCCAGGGAAGACACCATGCTCTGCCAGGGCGATGAGCTGAGCATTTACATGCCTGAAGAAAAGGCAAAAGAGCTGGCGACCAACAACAGAAAAAAGACATCAAAACGACAGTTTAAGATTGCATATGAGGATGATAACATCCTGATTGCCGACAAACCGTGGGGATTGCTCACGCATGGCGATTCTCATGAGAAAAAGAATACACTTGTGAATCAGGTGTGCGGGTATCTGCAGGACAAAGGAGAGTATGATCCCTCGAAAGAGAAGACTTTTACTCCGGCGCCTGTCAACAGGCTTGACCGGAACACCACTGGTCTTGTTATTTTTGGAAAAAATGCAGCTGCGCTGCGGAATCTCACTAGATCCTTAAGAAAACATGATAATATAGAAAAGTATTATATGACGATAGTCTGCGGAAGTATGGCAGAACCTGTTTTTCTCAATGAAAATCTGAAGCGTGATACGAATAGGAATATTTCAGCGGTGAGCAGCGACGGCAGCGGAAAGGCGGCAGCCACGTACGTCAAGCCGGTCAGCACAGGAAAAGACTTTTCTTTTGTTGAGGTGAGAATATTCACCGGGCGGACACATCAGATAAGGGCGCATCTGGCACATGCGGGATTTCCTTTGGCAGGTGACAGAAAGTATGGTGATCCGGCTGTGAACCGGCGGCTGAAAAAAGAGGGTATAACGACACAGCTGCTGCATGCGTGCAGACTGGAGTTCAAAGGTCGTATAGAGGGAATGGAATATCTTGAAGGCATAAAGGCAGAAGCACCGTTACCGCCTGAGTTTCTCAGGGCGAAGAAGCTGCTGCTGGCAGATGCCGGAAAATGAAAGGATAAAGTATGAACAAAGGATCAAGTGGACAGACTTATGGAAGAAGGCGGAAATCTCCGTATGCAGTCGCATTCGTGCTGGCAATAGTGATGTTTATTCTGGTTGCGCCGGAAGTGAATGAGGGAAAGGCGATGTCACCTTCTATAGATAACGGGCAGGTTCTTGTACTCAGCAAGACATCGTACTCGGCCAAGAGAGGTGCGCCTGACAGGAATGATATAGTGGTTCTCGAAAAGACAGCAGCGCCGGATGTTTATAAAGATAATATCATAGCTCGCGTAGCGGGGCTTCCGGGAGAGACTGTTGAGATAAAAGACGGCAAAGTGTACATAGACGGAGATGAATACGTTACTCCGAGCGGTATAAAGGGTGCCGACGGTGAAATGAAGGTCAAGCTGAAGAAAAGCGAGGTTTTCCTGCTTTGTGACAACAGAGATGAGGATATCGACAGCAGGAATGAAAAGCTCGGATCGGTCGATATGAAATCGATAAAGGGGCGCGTGCTTTTTTCGATATGGCCTTTGTCACGATTCGGAGGAATAGACTAGGATGAAGGAATTTATAAAAGACATAATAATAGCACTCGTAATAGTAATAGCGATAACTTTTGTGATAAAACCGACGATTGTAAAGGAAAGTTCGATGGAGCCGACTTTGTATGAGAACAATTATCTGTTTGTCAACAAGCTGGCGTATGTAATGAAGGATCATCCGTCATATGGAGATATAATAATCTTCAAGTCGGATATCAGTAAGGATGACGGCAGCGGGAAAAAAATACTGATAAAACGTGTCATCGGTGTTGAAGGCGATGTGATAACAATAAAGGACGGCAGTGTTTACCGTAATGATGTGAGACTGGATGAGTCTTATACGCTCGAGGGGTTCACCAGCGGTGATATAGACGGATTCACCGTTCCGGAAAATGAAGTTTTCGTTATGGGTGACAACAGGAGCGTGAGCCTCGACAGCAGGTCGGATGAAGTGGGCACTGTCGACGAGGATCGCGTCATAGGAAAGGCGTTTTTCAGGCTCTATCCGTTCAGTGAGATAGGCCTGCTCAAATAACGGTATAAACAGGGAAAACCGGCGGCAGAGACAGCTTGCTGCGCAGAGGTACATATTCTTAATGAGCGGGAGGTCGATATGATCAGAAAAATGCTGCTTTATATAATGTCCGGCGCGGCGGGGATAGCACTGGCTCTGGTGCTGTCAGCCGTATTTACAGTTGAAGATATGGCGGGAAGTGGTATGGAGACGGTTTTGTCAGACGGAGATCACATACTGGTAAACAGGCTCGCATATGGAAAAGCGCACGATACGGCTCCGGCTGTCGGTGATATAGTCGCGTTCAGATGTGATGTGCATGGAGAGGACGGAGAAGGCGGGATCCTGGTAAGGAGAGTTGCAGGAAGCAGCGGCGATGTCATAGAGATAAAGGATAATATCTTCTATCTCAACGGCAGCCCTTATGAGGAATACATGTCTGAACCGGCCGATATGAAAACCGTGAAGAAAACGAAGCTCGGGAAAAATGAAATATTCGTGCTCAGCGATGACCGCAGAGCATCGATGGACAGCAGGAATGAGGCGGTCGGCATCGTGGACAGCCGTGAATGCATAGGGAAAGTCTGCTTCAGATGACAGAAAGGATGCAGGGGAAATGAGGATCGTAGCAAATAATAAAAAAGCCAGACACGATTTCTTTATAGAAGAGACTTATGAAGCCGGTATATCCCTTACCGGTACTGAGATAAAATCAGTGAGACAGGGAAAAGTGAGCATAAAGGAAAGTTATGCGAAGATAGAAAATGAAGAGATAATACTCTACGGTATGAATATAAGTCCGTATGAACAGGGAAACCGGTTCAATGCGGAACCTGTCAGACCGCGAAAGCTACTGATGCACAAGCGTGAGATAAGGAAACTTATCGGGTACACCACATTAAAGGGCTTGACTTTGGTGCCGCTGAAGATGTACATTAATGGTAGAGGTCTTGCTAAAGTAGAGATTGCAGTTGCGCGAGGCAAGAAAGAATATGACAAGAGACACGATATTGCCAAAAGGGATGCTGACAGAAGGATGCAGCAGGCCATGAGAAAGTAAGGAGGCTGTGATATGCAGAGTTTCTTGAACAAAATAGGTAAAACAGCGGGAGCTGCCGCAAACAAGGCGGGCAGCAAAGCAAATGAGCTTCTGGAGCTCGGTAAGCTCAAGGGAAAGATCGGCGCTGAAAAGCAGAACATTAAAGCTGCAAAGGCAGCTATAGGTGACTACTGCTACGATCTGTTCCAGCAGGACTGCATAGATAACGAAAAGATCAGAGAGTACTGTGAAAAGATCAGAGTCTATGAGGACAATATAGCAGATCTGCAGCAGCAGATCCGAGATGTCAGAACCGGAGCAGACAGCGATATCGATATGTCGGATGACTATCCGGACGATGATGGTTCGGCTGCAGTATTCGAAGCTGATTATTCAGAAGCAGCTGACGAAGATCAGTAAAGATAATTCGGAGAAAAAACTGCAGGCGAGCGATCGTCTGCAGTGAGATATGGGGATGTTTATGGTTTCGACGGGGGTGTGGAAACCGGATAAGCGAGCCGTAGTCGCCAAGTCTACGTTAAAAGTGGCCGTTTAAATATAAACGCTAAAAAGAATAATAATTTCGCACCTATGGCTATAGCTGCGTAGTCAGTCATAAGCTGTGCGTGTCAGCTCCGGCTCACCTGTAGGCTGGAGACCTGGCATCGATCATACAGGAAAACTTCATGTGAAAGCCCGGCAGCATGAGGGAACAACGGGATAGCTGATCGCAAAGCCTGCTTTTGGGCGTTGTGAGAGGCGAAATCTTAAAACATAAGCTGCGCTCGGAGAAAGTCTCGTGGAAATGCTTTCGGACACGGGTTCGACTCCCGTCATCTCCACCACTGGAGCGTTGAAATTTCAACGCTCTTTCTACTTATATAATGATTTTCCGTAAATTTTCCGTAAAACTCATTTTGTTTTCATATAAAGTGCTGATAGATCATCCGCTATAGATTTGTCGGTATCCTCAAAAAGATGAGTGTAAATATTCATTGTAGTAGATAATTGAGAATGCCCAAGTCTCCTTGACAGCTGCATTTTGTCAGTGCCCATATTGGCGAGCATAGAGGCATGTGTATGCCTGAGGCCGTGAAGCCCTACGCATTTAAGATTGTTCTTTTCGCAGAAGTCCACATACCACTTGTACAGAGCGTGCGGGTACAGACAAGCGCCCCAGGGATCTTGAATGACCGCCGGCGAGTCCTTGTATTTGTTCTGAAGCTGCAGTTTACGTTCGAGTTGTTGAGCCTTCAGCTGCTTTAGCATCTCGAATATTTCCGCAGGAAGGCTGACCGTCCTGTTCGACTTCGGCGTTTTGGGCGTATCTTCATACACACCGATCTTCGGAGCTATTTGCCTGGTGCGGCAGATACGGATTTTTTTCTCATCAAAATCAATATCGTCCCAGTTAAGACCAAGAACCTCTCCTTTGCGGAGTCCGCCAAAAAGCATTATGTATATGCATATTTTAAAATGGCTCTCTTTTGCCGGGAGCTTGTCCAGCGTTGCAAGCAGAGCAGCGACTTCCTGACGGTCATAATATTTAGCCTCTGTTGCTGTCTTTCTGGGCAGCGTGATATGCTGACATGGGGTGTCGTTTAATTCGTTTATCCTGACGCCAAACTCCATTATTCCGGACAATACTGAGTAGTAGTTGCGGACAGTTTTCGGGGATAGACCTTTGTCGGACATCTTATTGACAAATTTCTGTACATCGAGCCTTGATACCTTATTTATTTTCTTCTTGCCCAGAACAGGCAAAATCGTGTTTATACCTGTATCTATGCTTCGCAGTGCGGACCTTTTCAGATACCGTTCTGCGTATTCTGACCTGTATGTACGACACAGATCTTCGACAGTCATGCTTGTGCCTTTGATTGTCCTGCCGGCTTCACAGTCAGCATAGAATACGGCAAGTTCCTTTTCAGCCTGCTTTGCCGTACCGTGAAACGTTTTGTTGAATCTTTTTGGTGCGCCGGACTTGCCGGTGATCGTGACTTCAAAGTACCATGCGTCTCCTTTACCTTTTCTCTTTGTTCCTGGCATTGTATCATCTCCTTAAAAATGGGCATAAAAATACCCTGAATATTGATTTTTCAGGGCTGCAATGATACAATGAAATTGCAAGTTTCGGGTTGTGTCATTGCAACCTGATAGCATCACCCTCTGTTGGCG